>CAYRAC010000480.1:0-4010 GCA_964422045.1 uncultured Steroidobacteraceae bacterium | reverse complement strand
GATGCTGCGCGGCCGAATATTTCTTGTAGCGCGATGCGACCAGACGCCGCACGATCGAGAGTACCGACCACACCGCGATGGCCACGATGCCGGCAATCAGCCAGTCGGTCAACGAATTGCTGAGATACAGCTGGTGGGCCGCATCGATTTTATGCGCAAGATAATCGCCGATCATAAAGGCGATTATAGGCTCTGCCCAACGCCTAGGTGACGTCCTCCATCCCAAGCTCTTTCATTTTGCGGGTCAACGTGTTGCGGCCCCAACCGAGGAGCTTGGCCGCATCCTGCTTCAGACCATCCGCCTTACGCAACGCCACGCGGATCAAGATGCGTTCGACTTCGGGGACCGCTTGGTCCAACAGGCGTTGCGTTCCTGCCGCCAATTCCTGCTCCGCCCAGTGCGACAGCTTGGCCATCCAGTCATGGCTCGCGGAGTGTCCGGCCGGTACGCCGCCCAAGTCCGGCGGAATGTCCTCGGCGCGGATCTCACGTCCCGGTGCAGTCACGGTCAATCGGCGGCACGCATTGACGAGCTGTCGGACATTGCCCGGCCAGTCGTAGATCACCAGCGCCATCTCGGCGGGCGAGGTGAGTAGTTTGGGTTCGACGCCGAGTTCCTGTCCGGCAACCGCCAGATAATGGCGCAACAGTTCCGGAACGTCCTCGCGCCGCTCGCGCAGCGGCGGTATCTCGATGCGAATGACGTTGAGTCTGTGCAGCAGATCTTCGCGAAAATGACCTGAACTCACCCGCGCTTCCAAGTCTTGGTGGGTCGCGGCAATCACACGCACATCGACTTTGACGGGGGTCTGGCCGCCGACCCGATAGAATTCACCCTCGGCGAGCACGCGCAGCAGCCGAGTCTGCAGCGCCGGGGACATATCGCCGATTTCGTCCAGAAACAGCGTGCCGCCATCGGCCTGTTCGAAGCGCCCGCGACGCAGCGCATCGGCTCCGGTGAATGCGCCCTTTTCGTGGCCGAACAATTCGGATTCCAACAGATCCGCCGTGAAGGCCGCCGTGTTGAGCGCAACAAAGGCTCGGTTCGAGCGCGGGCTGTGCCGATGCAGGGCGCGCGCCACGAGTTCCTTGCCGGTGCCTGATTCACCGGTGATCAACACCGTCATGCTGGAGCGGGACAGTCTGCCCACCGCGCGAAACACCTGCTGCATGGCTGCCGCCTGCCCGAGCAATTCCGGGATACTGCGCCGCGCGGCCTCCACGTCGATGGATACCGTCGCCTGTTGCGCGGCGCGGCGCACGAGATCGACCGCCTTGTCGATGTCGAAAGGCTTGGGCAAGTACTCGAAGGCGCCGCCCTGATAGGCAGCAACCGCGGCATCCAAGTCGGAGTGCGCAGTCATGACGATGACCGGCAGGCCCGGCCGCGACACTTGAATTTCCTTGAGCAGGTCGAGTCCGCTGCGCCCGGGCATGCGGATGTCGGTCATCAAGACATCCGGCGCGCCGGAACGCAGGGCACTCAAGACGTTATCCGCTTCATCGAAGCATTTGGCGGTCATGCCGCTGCCTTTGAGCGCTTTCTCGAGCACCCAGCGGATGGATGCATCATCGTCGACCAACCAAACTTGCAACGGCTTCGCGCTCATCCAATTTCTCCGCGAGAAACACCGGCCTTCAGGCCGGCGAGGGATAGCGACGCGCGTAGCCTCGCCTGCCTGCCGCAACTTGCATTTCTCGATGTTTGCCGAGGTGTAATGGGGTGGTTTTTTGCTGGAGTGTGGGCTGGAGCGAATCTCGAACCATGCTGCAGTATAAATGCGCTCTCGCAGGCGTGTGGTTTGCAGAAGTCGATGAAGCGTTTTCCACCCAGACCTGCAGCGTGTGTAACAGCCGCGCCGGCCCCAAAGGCCGGAAAGATCTTGGAATAAGGGGATGTCGGTGCTCTGTGTGCGAAGCGATCCATGATCGTAACGTCAATGCAGCTCACAATATCCTCGCGGCGGGGCATCGCCGTCTTGCCAAAGGAATCCTCGTCCCTTGAGGGCGAGGTAGATGTCAAGGTGAATCCATGGGTAGAGAAATGACGAAAATGGTTCTACCCGGAGCGCTGTCGAATTCGATCAAGCCGCCGTGGCGGCTGACGAGGTCCTGAGCAATGCCAAGGCCCAGCCCTGAGCCGCTGGCGCGCCCGGATACAAGCGGATAAAAAATCGTGTCGCGAATCTCGGAGAGCACGCCGGGACCGTTGTCTTCGAATTGAATCGAAGCCACCAGCCGGTGGCGCTGCGCGCCGAGGCTGACGTTGCTGGCGGCGCGAGTCCGCAGGATCAGCCGCGGCGCATGCACCTGGCCGCCCGAAAGTGCCTGAATGGCGTTGCGGCCCAGATTCAACATCGCCTGAATGATGTGGTTCGGATCCACCGTGAGCGGCGGCAGGCTCGGGTCGTAATCGCGATCGACGATGACTCCCTCGGGCGCTTCGCTTCGCAACAGGTGGTACACGCGTTCCAGCAGCTCATGAAGGTTGGTCAGCTGCTTCGAGGGCGGGCGGCCGGGACCCAACATGGAATCGAGCAAGTTCGTGAGCCGATCCGCTTCGCTGATGATGACGCGCGTATATTCGCGCAACGCCGGATCCAAAAGCTCCCGTTCCAGCAGCTGCGCGGCGCCCCGCAGGCCGCCGAGCGGATTTTTGATTTCATGCGCCAGCTGGCGGACCATCAAGCGACTCCCGCCCAACTGTGCCAGCAGGGCGTTTTCCCGGGTCAGGCGCCGGTGTTGCGTGATGTCTTCGATTTCCAGGAGCAGCAAATTTTCCTGGCCGAGCGTTATCTGCGTGACCGCGCAATCCAGAATGCGATCGACGCCGCCCGCGGACGGCCACGCGAGTTCACGCTGCACGACGCCTTCGCCGCCGTGGCGCGCGCGCTCGAACAGCGGCAAGAGAGTCTCGGCGCCGCGCATCAGTTCGCCGATGCTGCGGCCGAGCGCCTGGTTCGGTCCCAAGCCGAGCAGGGTTTGCGCCGCGGAGTTCAGATAGCCGACGTTCAAGCTGCGATCCAGCAGGAAAACGCTGGTGACCAAGCCGTCGAGAAGCTCCGTGCCCTCTATCCGGATCGTATTCAAATTGAATTCAGCGGCCAATCGGAGCGTCCGGTTGGCGAACGGGCCGGCTTAGGGTCGCTGGTGCAGGGGCGCCAATTCTGAGGGCTGGCGGACGAAAAAGCTGACGCTGTCGGTGCTCAGTGACTCGCCCGTTTGTTGATCCGTGATGGTGGCGGCCAGCGCATAGCTGCCGCGACTCAAATTGCCGATGGTGAATTGCACCGTGTCGGATCCCTGATCCTCGAGTTGCTTGCCGTTCAGGTGCCAGGTGATGGTCTGGTTCGGCTTGAGGGCGGGTTCGAGCGCCAGATGCACACTCACGACGTCTTCGCCGAAAAAAGTCTGATCGGGCAGCGGCGAGGTGATCGCAAACTGGCTGTAGTTGAGTCCGGGTGGTGCATTCTTCTTCGGCGCCGCGCCCGGCGCGCTGCCATTCCCCGACGCGTGCGCCGAGAAAGTTGTGCCGTTCGAGGGGCTGCTGGACGTGACGATCTTTTCGGCTCCCGGAACCGGCTGATCCGAATAGTGGACGACGCCGTTGGCGTCGGTCCACTTGTAGATCACAGCGGCTTGGCTCGCAAATGCCGCGAGAGTGGCCAGCACGATCCATGGTCGCCAAGGGTGCATAAGTACAAAGCATAGACCTATCGCCTCCAAGCCACAAAATCAGGTGACGGCGACGTGACCGCCGTCACCTTTAAGGCTCGCATCTGCGATGGCCTCACAGACTGTAATACATCTCCACTTCGATCGGATGCGTGGTCATGCGCACGCGGGTCACTTCCTTCATTTTCAACTCGATGTAGGCATCGATCAGGTCGTCGGTGAACACGCCGCCCGCCTTGAGAAAGCCGCGATCCTTGTCCAAATATTCGAGTGCCATGTCGAGCGAATGGCACACCGTCGGAATTTTCTTGTCCTCCTCGGGCTCGAGGTCGTAG
>CAYRAC010000479.1:0-4014 GCA_964422045.1 uncultured Steroidobacteraceae bacterium | reverse complement strand
CATTACGTGACGCATAATCCCCCGACGTTGTTGTTTTCAGTAAGGTAGAACTCGGACGTAGATTGCGCAACCCCCGCTCGCGACAAATCGACGCATCGGCTATGCTCTCGTAGCATGCGCATCGAGTTTGTGAAGATGCAGGGACTCGGCAACGATTTCTTTGTATTCGACGCCCCGGCCGCCGGTTTTCATCCAAGCAAAGATCGGTTGCGCGCGCTCGCAGATCGGCATACCGGAGTCGGGTTCGATCAAGCGTTGCTGCTCGGGACTCCCCGCGATGCGCACAGCCGCGTGTTCTATCGCATCTTCAATTCCGACGGCACCGAAGTCGAACAGTGCGGCAACGGCGCGCGCTGTATTGCGGCTCTGTTGTACGCGCGGGCACCGCACCTCGGACGCGACCTGACGATGGACAGCAGCGGCGGAATAGTCAGCGCGCACGTCAGAGACGATGGCCTGGTGTCAGTGGACATGGGTGTACCCAATTTCGATCCGCGCGCGCTGCCGATGCACGCGGACGCCGAAGCGGATTTCTACACATTGAACGTGGCGGGCACGGATTTCGAAATCGGCGCGGTCTCGATGGGAAACCCGCATGCGGTGCTCGAGGTGGCCGACGTGAAAACCGCGCCCGTTGCGCAAATTGGGCCTAGTATCGAGCGACATCCACGATTTCCGAAGCGCGCCAACGTCGGGTTCATGGAAATTTTGACGCGCAATCACCTGCGATTGCGCGTATATGAACGCGGAGCGGGCGAGACATTGGCGTGCGGCACCGGGGCGTGCGCGGCCGTCGCCGTCGGCAGGCGGCGCGGCAGATTGGACGCCGAGGTGCGCGTCGACCTGCCGGGCGGTAGCGCAACGGTTTCTTCGGCGCAAGATGCGAGTTTGTGGCTCACAGGGCCGGCGACTACGGTGTTTACCGGATCGATCGACATTTAACGTGCACAACGGGAGCTGAATAATGACCATTAGCCAGGCGCGCGGGATCAAGCAAGAGAGCCTCAACGATGCCGGTGTGGCGGATTACCTGCAATCCTATCCAGATTTCTTCGAACGCAATTCCTCGCTGCTGGCAAAGCTGCGCCTGCCGCATCTGCGCGATGTGGGTGCCACCGTCAGTTTGGTGGAGCGCCAGGTCGAAGTGCTGCGCGAGCGCAACCAGTCACTCGAACGCAAACTCAAGGAACTCGTCGACGTAGCCCGCGCCAACGACGCCTTGGCCGATCGTATCCATCGTTTGAGCCAACGTCTGATTCGCGCGCACACATTGCTCGAGACGATCGCCGCCATCGAAACCTCGCTGCGCGAGGATTTCGAAGCCATGCATTCGGTGCTGGTGTTGTTCATCGAGCAGGCATCGAGCTTGGAAGCGGCAGCCGGCCGATTCTTGCGCTATGGCCATCCGGCGGATGCCGACATCAAGACTTTCGAATCGCTGCTGCAATCCGGCAAGCCGCGCTGCGGACAAGTTCGCGATGGGCAGCGCGATTATCTTTTCGGCAAGGAATCGATCGAGATCGGCTCGGTGGCCCTCACTCCGCTCGGGCCCAAGGGCGAATTGGGGATATTGGCCATCGGCGCCAGCGATGCGGAACGTTTCCACCCGGCCATGAGCACGGAGTTCCTGTCGCGAATCGGTGAGCTCGTGACCTACGCGCTCATGCGCTAGGACGCCGATCGCCGTGGAGTCGGGGGCGCGCGAGTGGATCGATCGTTTTCTATCGCACCTTGCGCACGAGCGTCGTTTGAGCGCACACACCCTTGCCGCCTATGGCCGCGATCTGCAAGGCTTGGCCGAGTTCGGCGCGCGGCGCCAACTCGACTGGGACAGGTTCGACAACTCGCACCTGCGGGCATTCGCGGCCGGGCTTCATGGCGGCGGATTGAGCCCGCGCAGCGTGCAGCGCAATTTGTCGGCGGCGCGAACTTTCTACGAATTCCTGATACGGGAAGGGAAGTGTGCCCGCAATCCCGCGCGGGATGTGCGCGCTCCCAAGGCTAAGAAGCGGCTGCCAGAGACTTTGGACGCCGATCTGATGGGACGGCTGCTGGCATTTCGCGCCGACGATTCCCTATCGGCACGCGACAAAGCCATCATGGAGTTGTTTTACTCTTCGGGATTGCGATTGGCGGAGCTCGTCGGCTTGAGCCGCGGCGACATCGACCTCAAGGATCGCACGGTGCGCGTGCTCGGCAAGGGCAGCAAGACGCGCATCGTACCAATCGGCCGACAGGCCATCGACGCGTTGCTGAAGTGGCTCAAAGAACGCGCGGCATTGGCCGAGGTCGGCGTCGAGGCGCTTTTTGTAGGGCGCAGCGGCCGCCCGCTGTCGGTACGCGCCGTCCAGCTGCGAGTCGGCGCCTGGGGCCGTCGCCAGGGCATCGGTGTGCACGTCCACCCGCATATGTTCCGCCATTCCTTTGCCACCCATTTGCTCGAGTCGGGCGGCGATTTGCGGGGCGTGCAGGAGCTGCTCGGCCACGCCAATATCGGCACCACGCAGATCTACACCCACCTCGATTTCCAGCATCTGGCCAGCGTCTATGAGGCGGCGCACCCACGGGCGCGGCGCCGCCCAGGCCGTGCTTGAAAGGGCCGGCATCGGCCCCACGCATGAGGTTGCTATGAACCATGATCCGAAGCGAATCTACGGCACCACCATTCTCGCGGTACGCCGCCAGGGGAAGGTTGCGGTCGGCGGCGATGGCCAGGTTACGCTCGGACAGAGCGTGATGAAGTCCAATGCCCGCAAAGTGCGGCGGCTGTATGGCGGCAAAGTGCTGGCCGGATTCGCCGGTGGGACCGCCGATGCTTTCACTTTGTTCGAGCGCTTCGAAGCAAAACTGGAGAAATTCGGCAACCTGACGCGCGCCGCCATCGAATTGGCCAAGGACTGGCGCAGCGATCGAAGCCTGCGCCGCTTGGAGGCCCTGCTGTGCGTGGCGGACACGGAGAGCACCTACGTGATCTCGGGGAACGGCGATGTCATAGAACCGGAGCATGACCTGATCGCCATCGGCTCGGGCGGCGGTTTCGCGCAAGCGGCGGCCACGGCGTTGATGGCAGGGGATCTTTCCGCCCGCGAGATCGTCGAACGCTCGTTGAATATTGCCGCGGATATCTGCATTTACACCAACCGCAATTTGACGATCGAGGAGCTGTAGCGGCCCATGTCGCAGATGACCCCGCGCGAAATCGTGGAAGAACTCGACAAGCACATTGTCGGCCAGAAGGCGGCCAAACGTGCCGTCGCCATAGCGTTGCGCAATCGCTGGCGACGCAGCCAGGTGGCTGAAGCGCTGCGCGCCGAGATCACGCCGAAGAACATTCTCATGATCGGACCCACCGGGGTCGGCAAAACCGAGATCGCGCGGCGCCTGGCACGCCTCGCCAAGGCTCCCTTCATCAAAGTCGAGGCAACGAAATTCACCGAAGTAGGCTATGTTGGACGCGAAGTTGACTCGATCGTACGCGATCTTGTAGAGATCTCCGTCAAAATGACCCGGGAAGAGGAGATCGCCAAGGTGCGGCACCGCGCCGCCGATAGCGCCGAGGAGCGGGTTCTCGACGTCCTGTTGCCGCGCCCGGCGGCCGGTTTCACCGGCGAGGCGACGCCGCGCGACAGCGAGACCCGCCAGCGCTTTCGCAAAATGCTGCGCGAGGGGCATCTGGAGGATCGCGAGATTGAAATCGACGTGCGCGCGGCCCCCATGGGCGTTGAAATCATGGCGCCTCCCGGCATGGAGGAAATGACCCAGCAGCTGCAGGGCATGTTCCAGAATCTGGGCGCCGGCCGCACCCGCCAGCGCAAGCTCAAGATCAAGGAGGCGCTCAAACTCTTGGTCGACGAAGAAGCGGCGAAAATGATCAACGAAGAGGAATTGAAGCTTCGAGCCGTCGAGAATGCGGAGCAGAACGGCATCGTGTTCATCGATGAGATCGACAAGATCGCGCGCCGCCAGGAAACGGCCGGCGCCGATGTATCGCGCGAAGGAGTGCAGCGCGATCTG
>CAYRAC010000478.1:0-4024 GCA_964422045.1 uncultured Steroidobacteraceae bacterium | reverse complement strand
AAGATCGCGGTGCCGGTGCATCGCTGAACGTGCCTGATCGAGCGAGTTTTTTCGGTGGCGGCGCGGTCGGATACACCGATTATCCCGCCATGGTTTGATCGCCCCGGCCGATCGCGGCGCCGGCGGCGCCCGGCGCGCTGTTCCACCACCCGCCGCCGAGCGCGGCGATGAGCGCCACCGTGTCCTGGTAGCGCACGGCGATTGCTTGAACCTCTGAGATAGTCGCCTGGTGGTATTGCGCGTCGGCATTCAACACGTCGAGATACGTCGCAAGGCCGGCGCGATAGTTGGCTTGGATCAGGCGCAGGGCCTGTTCGGCAGCGGCGAGCGCTTCCTCTTGCGCGAGCAGCGTCTGGGCATCGTGGTCGAGCGCGCGCAGGGAATCCGCTACTTGTTCAAATGCGCCGAGGACGGTTTGTCGATACAGAGCCAGCGTCTGATTATAGCTGTCCATCGCCGCCTTGCGCTTGTACCAGAGCGTGCCGCCCTCGAATAGCGGCGCTGTGGCATCGGCGCCCACATTCCAAGCCCGGCCATTGGCGGGAAACAGCTGCTGGGTCGAATTGGTGGCGGCCTCGAGACCGCCGGTGAGCGTGAAGTTGGGCAGCAACGCCGCGGTAGCGACGCCGATATTGGCGCTGGCGGCATGGGCAATGGCTTCCGCCTCGAGGATGTCCGGGCGCTGGCGCACGAGCGCGGACGGCAGGCTGACCGGCAGATCGCTCGGCAGGGTGAGATCGGTCAAGTTCACTGCGGGCGCCGACCACTCTGCGGGAACGTGACCGGTCAGCGCCGCGAGTAAATGCGCGCTCTGAGTGAACTTCTGCTCGAGCTGCGGAATGGTCGCCTCGTAGGAGGCAAGCTGGCTGCGCAAACTCAAGACGGTCGAATACGGCACAGTGCCTGCCTGTGCCTGAATTTCGCCCAGTGCCACTTGCTCTTTTTGCAGCTTGATGAGCTGCAACGTGGCATTGACTTCGGCTCGATACGCGGCCTTGGCGATCACTGTGTTGACGATGTTGGCCTCGAGCGCAAGGTAGGCCGCTCGTTCATCCGCGTGAGCCACGTCGACTTCGGCTCGCAATCCCTCGACCAGACGCCGCTGCCCGCCGAAAATGTCGAGCGCGTAGCTGACCGTGGTGGACAATGTGAATAGATTGAAAACGGTACTCGGCGTCCTCTCTCCGATATTGGCGGCTGTGTATCTCTCGCGGGTGGCGCCCACACCTGCGTCGACCGCTGGGTAGAAGATGCCGTAACCACTGCGCAGATTGTCCTGGCTGGCGCGCAGGCTCGCCTGCGCGGCGTCGAGTCCGGGGTTGTGGGCGATTGCGTCGGTCACGATTGCGTCGAGCTGCGCGGACTGGAACAATCGCCACCAGTCGGCCGTGACCGACTCACCCATGTGAAAGCGTTGCGCGGTACCGTCCACCGCAACCGTTGCGGCGGGGTCCGAGCTATGCGTGTACTTTGCGACGGCAGGCGCATCGGGACGGTGGAAATTCGGGCCGACTGCGCAGCTGGCCGCGAGGCACAGACACGCCAGCGCGACTGCGAGCCTAGTTTGCGCTGACATAGACGTCCACCAGTTGACCCGGATAAAGATTGAGGGCTTTGGTTTCCGCGAACCGGAAGATCAAGGGCAGCACGCGTAGATCGACGCGCTCCTGGCGCGAATCGGCGAGCTCGATCTTCGGCGAGACATAGGGTTGAATGCGGGTGAACGTCAGGGGTACGTGCTGATCGGTTCCGCGGATGAACATCTCAGCGCTCATCTTGGCCGGATCGGCCAGGCGGTGAATCAAGATCTCGTCGACGTACACCCGGACTTGCAGATTATCGTCCGGAGTGCTCATGACGATGAGCGGATCAAAGCCGCCGGTGTAGGAATCGTAGGCGCCTTGCGTCGACGAGTAACTGCCCACGGCGGCTTGGATCGAACGCACCACGCCGTCGGTGGGCGCCCTGATCGAGTACTTGTCGAGCAGGGCGGCCGAAGCCGCGTACGCCTTCGACAGGGCGGCGTACTGCTTCTCTTGATTGCGTATGTCGTAAACCCAGGCGCCCGCCTTGGTGAGATTGTACTGCTTCTGAACGACTTCCAGGTTCGTTGCCGCGATCTTCTCGGCATTTCTCGCATTGTCCAAGGTATCGCGGCTCACCGACTTCGCTTCGATGGCGTAGGATTGTTCCTGCTTGGCGAGCTGGTCTTGCGCGTTCTTGAGTGTGGCGAACGCGTTGTCGACTTGAGCGGTCGCGACAGCGAGGGTTTCGCGCCGCGGCTCTGCTTTGAGTTCCTCCAGCAGGGCTTTCGCTGCCTCAGCTTGTGATCGTTGCTGCTCCGTCGTCGCCCGCTGCACCGAGTCATCGATCGTCAACAGAAGATCGCCTTTGTGGACCTTGGCGCCCTCGGCGACCAGAACCTGCGTGATGGGTCCGGCGACCTCGGGATAGATGTTGATGTTCTCGCCCTGCGCCTGGACGCTCTCGATGATGCCATTGGCATAAATGCCCTTCGCGTAAGGATTGGCCGCGGGATTGAACGCCGGCGGCAGCGCCTTCGGTTGCTGGCCGGCAATGAAGGCGCTGACGAGCGCAAATGTCAGGCCGATGCCTGACGCGATGAAGATAACCTTACTGCGCATTCAAATTCTCCAGGTTGGCCCGCTCGATCTTCATCATTTTCCCGTCTTCCATCTTCACGATGCGGTCCGCAAATTCATAGATACGGCTGTCGTGAGTCACGATGACGATGCAGCGCTGGTCCGTGAGAATGTGCTCGCGGACGAACTTGACGATATTGCGGCCGGTGTCGCCGTCGAGCGAAGCGGTGGGCTCGTCGAGAATCAATATGTCGGGTCGGCTGACGATGGCTCGGGCAATTGCGACGCGCTGCTGTTCCCCGCCGCTCAGCTTGACCGGCGGCAATTGCGCCCGGTCCTTCAAGCCGACGATTTCCAGATCGGTCTGCGCCTCTTTGAGCGCCGCATCCCAGTCGCGCTTTTGCAGAATGAGCGGAATCGCCACGTTCTCGGCCGTCGTCAGTCTGGGAAAGAGATGAAAATCTTGAAACACAAAGCCGATCTTGTGCAATCTGAAATCGGCCAGCGCGTCATTGCCGAGACTCCAGATGTCGGAACCTTCGATCTTCACGGTGCCGCTATTGGGGCGCAGAATCCCCGAGATCATGCTCAGCATGGTCGTCTTGCCACTGCCGGAGGGGCCGACGACGTAGAGAATTTCGCCGAGATAGGCTTCAAAACTCACGTCCTTCACGGCATGCGTCTTGGCTTCACCCTCACCGAACCATTTGTTGAGTCCCACGGCTTCGATTGCGGTCTGCGCCATGGCCTAGCCTCGGAAGATATCGAAGGGCTCGATTGTCAGCACCTTGCGCACCCCCACGTAGCTCGAGATCGCCGCAATGACCACCACCATGAGGAAAGCCAACACGAGGTTCGAGAAGGTGATGATCGCCGCATAGTCCGGCAGATACAGGCGAGCCAGCCAGATGATGAATGCGCATAACCCGACCCCCATACCGTAGCCCGTCAACGACACGAAGGTGGCCTGAAAGAGAATCATGGAGATCAGTTCGCGGCCCTTGGCGCCGATCGCCTTCAAAGCGCCGAACTTTTCCAGGTTTTCGATCACGAAGGTGTAGAAGGTTTGTCCCGAGATCGACAAGCCGATGATGAAGCTGATCACCGTCATGATGAGCATGTTGGTGCCGATGCCGGTCTGGTAGGTATAGAAGTTGGAGATCTTTTGTATGAATTCATCCTTGGTGAGCGCCAGATATCCGGCGGCCGCGACCTGCTGTTTGATCAGCGCTACATCCGCAAGACTCTTCGGCTCTACCAGCAGGTAGGAGATGGTGAAACGGGTATTGGGTAAGTATTGCAGCGCCCGGTTGTACGTCGTATAGAGCGTCGGTACGCCGAACAGTCCGCTCGATGCCACATGCGCGATTCCGACGATCACGCCGCGATGGTCGTTAAGTTCGAATTCGGCTCCAACCTTC
>CAYRAC010000477.1:0-4025 GCA_964422045.1 uncultured Steroidobacteraceae bacterium | reverse complement strand
GGCCGGCGCAGTCGGGACAGGTGACGGATTGCGCTTCGCGCCAAGCGGATTCTTCGCCGCTTTGCTCAGGCCCGAACTGCGGCAGCTGCAAGCCGGTGCCGAAGCAGCTCTTGCACCAGCCATGCTTCGAGTTGAAGGAAAACAGGCGCGGGTCGAGTTCCGGAAAGCCCGTGCCGCAATTGGGGCAGGCGCGCTTGGTCGAAAAGATGTTGACGGCGGCGGACGCCCCGGCACCGCCCTGTGCCGCGGCCACATGAACCACGCCGCGGCCGTGCTGTAGCGCTGAATCGAGCGCCTGGCGAAGTTCGGCCTCGCGGCCTGCGCTTACGCGCAACTCGGCAATCGGTAGCTCGATATTGTGCTCGATGAAGCGATCGAGCCGCGGCCACTTCGCCGTCGGCAGCAGCGCGCCGTCGACTTGCAGGTGAGAGAAGCCCTTGCCGCGCGCCCACTTGGCGAGCGCAGTGTACAGACCCTTGCGCGCCACGATCAGCGGCGCGAGCACCGTGATGCTCTTGCTGCGATAGTCCTTGAGCACGCGTGCGGCAATGGCATCCGCGGATTGCGGCTCGATGCGCGCCTCGCACACCGGGCAATACTGCACGCCGAGCTTCACGTAGAGCAGCCGCAAGAAATGATAGATCTCGGTCAGCGTTGCCACCGTGCTCTTATGCCCGCCGCGGCTGGTGCGCTGCTCGATGGCAACCGTCGGCGGAATGCCGAAGATGGCATCGACGTCGGGCCGGGATGCGGGCTGCACGAACTGCCGCGCGTAGGCATTCAGCGACTCGAGGTAGCGACGCTGGCCCTCGGCAAACAGAATATCGAAAGCCAGGGTGCTCTTGCCGCTGCCGGAGACGCCGGTGATCACCGTGAACTGGTTGAGCGCCAGGTTCACATCGACGTTCTTGAGGTTGTGCTCGCGGGCGCCGCGAATCTCGATGTGGGTCGGGGCGCTGTACGCGCAAACGCCGGAATCTCGAACAGCGTTCGGCGCCACCAAGGCCGGCGGCTTGTCGGCGTCGAGCAGCGCTCGTCCGGTATGCGAGGCGGGAACGCGCATCACCTCGGCCGGCGTGCCGACGCAGACCACCTGGCCACCGGCCGCGCCGCCCTCCGGGCCCAAGTCGATGATCCAATCGGCGGCGCGAACCACGTCCAAATTATGCTCGATCACGAGCAGCGAGTGACCGGCGGCGATGAGACGCCGGAAAGCGCCGAGCAACTTCGCGACGTCGTCGAAATGCAGCCCGGTGGTCGGTTCGTCGAACAGAAACAGCGAACCCAAGCGCGGGCCGGCGCCGGACGCAGCGCTCGTGGACCCCCGGCGCACGGCATTCTCGGCGAGATGTCCGGCGAGCTTCAGGCGCTGCGCCTCGCCGCCCGACAAGGTCGGCACGGGCTGACCCAAGCGCAGGTAGTCGAGACCGACGTCGGCGAGCGGCGCCAAGCGCAGGCACACTTCGGCATCGGCGGCAAAGAATCGCAGCGCTTCGGAAACGGTGAGCTCGAGCACATCGGCGATGCTCTTCGGCGGCGCAGCGCCGCGGGTCAAACGCACCTCGAGCACTTCGGCTCGATAGCGCCGCCCATCACAGTCGGGACATCGTAAGTACACGTCGGAGAGAAATTGCATCTCGACATGTTCGAAGCCGTTGCCGCCGCACACCGGGCAGCGGCCGTTGCCGGCGTTGAAGCTGAAGGTACCGGCGGTGTATTTGCGCTCGCGCGCCTGCGGCAATTTGGCGAACAAATCGCGAATCGCATCGAAGGCGCCGACATAGCTGGCAGGATTGGAGCGCGTGGTACGGCCGATGCGGCTCTGGTCCACCATCACCACCGCGTCGATGCAATCCGCACCGTCGAGTGCCCGGTGGCAGCCCGGACTCTCGGTGGGCTTACCTTTGGCGCGCAGCAGCGCAGGGAACAGAATGTCGTGAACCAGCGTGGATTTTCCCGAACCGCTGACGCCGGTGACGCACACCAAGCGCCGCAGCGGAATCGCCACGTCGATGTTCTTGAGATTGTGCTCGCTTGCGCCGCGCAGCAGCAATCGTCCGGGCGCCGTTGCGCCGGGCGCCGCTGTGCCCGCGTCCGACGCCGGGAGTTCCATGCGTTTGCGGCGATACAGATAGTCGGCAGTCAGGGAGTTGTGCGCCGTGGCGAGTTGCGCCATGGGCCCGAAGAACAATATCTCTCCGCCGTGCTCGCCGGCACCCGGCCCGATATCGAGCACGCGATCCGCAGACTGCATCACCTTGGGGTCGTGCTCGACCACGACCAGCGTATTGCCGGCGTCGCGCAGGCGCTGCATGACGCCGATGATCCGTTCGACGTCGCGGGCGTGCAGCCCGATGGAGGGTTCGTCCAGGACGAACAGCGTGTTGACGAGCGAGGTGCCGAGCGCGGTGGTGAGATTGATCCGCTGGACTTCGCCGCCGGACAAGGTGCGCGACTGGCGGTCGAGATTCAGATACCCGAGGCCGACGTCCGTCAAGAATTTGAGGCGGCCGCGGATTTCCCGCAATAACAAGTCGGCGGCCTCATCGAGCGGTGCCGGAAGCCGCAGTGTGTCGAAGAAGCGGCGGCTGTCGTCGATCGACAGCAGCACAAGTTCGCGGATGTTGATGCCGGGATCTCCGATCCGCCACAACAAGGCATCGGATTTCAGGCGCGCGCCGCGGCAGGCGCCGCATTCGGTGTACGAGCGGTAGCGCGACAGCAGCACGCGGATGTGCATCTTGTAGGCTTTGGTCTCGAGCCAGGCGAAGAAGCGGCGCACGCCATACCACACCTTCTTGGTCCACTCGCCCTCTCCCTCGATCACCCAGGTGCGCTGCGCTTCGGTCAGGTCGCGCCAGGCGGTGTCGATGGGAATGTCGCGCTTGCGGGCGAACTTCAGAAGATCGGCTTGGCATTCCTTGTAGGATTCGGTTTGCCACGGCTTGATGGCCCCTTGCTTGAGACTCAAAGCCGTGTCCGGAATGACCAAGCCGTAATCGACGCCGATGCTGCGGCCGAAGCCGCGGCAGGTATCGCAGGCGCCGATGGGAGAATTGAAGCTGAAATTGCTCGGGCTCAAGTCCTTGTAGCCGATGTCGCAGTCCGGACAGTGCAGTGAGGTCGAGAAGCGCCACGGCGCCGCGAAGCCGGCCGAATCGGCGCCGGCGCGCGCCGGGTAGACGTCGAGGCGCCCTTGGCCGACCTTCAGGACCGCTTCTATCGCATCGCCGGCGCGTGCACGCTCGACGGATGATGAGCGAAAGCGATCCTGGATCACATGCAGCGTGTCGCCGCGCTTTTCGTGAATGCGCGTGTAGCCCTGGGCGGACAGCAATCCCTTGATTTCGGCTTCGGTGAAATTCTTCGGAATGGGCACCGGAAAGGTCAGCAGCAGGGCGGGATCGCCGCTCTCGCGCGACCGGAGTTGGAGCGCTTCGCGAATGCTCGCCGGCGTGTCGCGACGCACCGGACGGCCGCAGCCTTGGCAGTGCAGCACTGCGGCGCGGGCGAACAACAGTTTCAAGTGATCGTTGAGCTCGGTCATGGTGCCGACGGTGGAGCGCGAAGTTCGCACCGGATTGGTCTGGTCGATGGCAATCGCGGGCGGGATCCCTTCGATGCGATCGACCAGCGGCTTGTCCATGCGATCCAAGAACTGGCGCGCATACGGGGAAAAGGTTTCGACGTAACGGCGCTGGCCTTCGGCATACAGCGTGTCGAATACCAACGAGGATTTCCCGGAACCGCTCACGCCGGTCACGACGATCAACTCGTTGAGCGGCAAATCGAGGTCGAGATTCTTTAAGTTGTTCTGACGGGCGCCGCGGATGCGGATTGCATCCGAGCGAGGGGGATCAAAGGGTGGCATCCTGTCAGTTTACAGGATGTGTCAAGTTCATCGGCCGGCGAACTGCTCCATCATCAGTCCGGTGCCGCCGCGCGTCACATGCGCGACGATGGCGGTGCGGCGATGAATCTTCGTCACCAAACCCAAGTTGATCGCGAAGGCAAGGTGGACTTGT
>CAYRAC010000476.1:3210-4030 GCA_964422045.1 uncultured Steroidobacteraceae bacterium | reverse complement strand
AGCCCGGGAGCCAGAACAAAGGGAGCCGGCTGTATGGCCGGTTGGGCATTTGACGGCGCAGCACCAAAGCCGGCTATCGCTGACGCGATGAAAAGAGAAGACAATGATCCAATGAGTTTCATTTCGTGTTCCCCGTGAAGTTTTTATTCGGTCGTGATGACCGTGATTGAGGCGCAGCCGACGGCGCGCACGTTGTCTGTATACCTGCCCCTAAATACCCGTGTCAAGGATCAGAACGGTAGCGCGCAATCTCAGCACCGCCTACGTCGGGATCGCGTTATTTATTTAACCTAAGTTAAGCCGCATCATCCTGATTTGTCACCCCACAACCACATTTCGCTGCCGGGCGTGGGTGTCAGGCTCTTGAAGCGCGTGCCATATTTTTTCTTCAGCAAATCCTCAATTTCACCAAAGCGGGTCCGATTCTCCCAAAAGGCGAGTTCGCGCCAAATCAGGCGATCCCCAGCGCGTATTTCCTGGAACTTGTCCTGCTCATCTTCGACGATATCCCATATGAATTCGCCGCTTGCGTCGGGTAAGTCCGGCAGCTGATCGATTGATTTCAGTTTGTCGCGTGCGAAAACCTCCAAGCGGCTTTCGCGCTGCGAAACAAGGCGAAGCTCCCTGATTGCCTCCGCGTTGCCTGCTTGGGCCGCGAGCTTCGTTTCCTCGCCCGTCGCGTAAGAAACGATCGCCAGCATCGGCGGATGAGAGTCACACCGAGGGCATTCCGCATCCATCAATTCACGATGGTGATTGATTTCTGCTTCTTCCCAGCGTCCCTGCCAACCGCAAACTGGGCAAGTCAGGAGAGCATTTC
>CAYRAC010000476.1:0-3200 GCA_964422045.1 uncultured Steroidobacteraceae bacterium | reverse complement strand
CGCGCCCACGGCTTGAGCTCTTGGATGCCACGGGGCTCAGACGCTGACCGCGATGCCCGGGCCCAGAAAAAGGATCGACGCCGCGCCGACGATGAGCGCCGCAACAATCCAGGAGATGGCCAAATCGAGTGCCGGGCGCGCACCGCTCGAGGAAGCTCGCTTCGCCGCCAGCCCGGGTACGAACAACAGACCGATGGAATTCAGCAGGGACTGCGGGGCGGCATGTCGGAGCAACGCCACGAGCGTATGTTGGTCGAGCGCCGCGGTCGCACAAGCAAGTGCACCCGCCGTCAGCCAAACGATCCAGATGATCATGCTCACGCGGGCACGTGGACGTGCATAAGTCAGGAGTTCGGCAGCAGTAATGCGTACCGTTGCAAGATAAGCCAGTACGCCGATGATGATCAGGGCGGCGCGCAACACGCCCGTGACGTGAAACTCATGCAGGGCCCATGCCCAATCGTCGGTACCCGTGGCGGTGCTGAAAACCAGTTGCATGGCAAACCACAACAGGTTGAAGGCGGCGACCAGAATACAAAACAGCTGCGCCGCCGCGGACGCGCGCTTGAGCGCACGAACCGCGACCAGGGCGCACAGGCCAAGCAGCAGATTCGCAAGAGGACCGCTCAGATCGATCGCTGTACCGATTACCGTGCAATCCACAAAAATGGATGACAGCGAAACGATCCGGCCGCCGCCGGCGAGGCAGGCGGCGCCATGACCCAAGGCATGATGCCCGATATCGGCCGAAGCGTAGGCCAAGAGGCCAACCGCTGCAATCGTCGGAATATTGTCGGTCGGCTGAGCGCTCATAGACTCAGCGCAGTCAGATCGGGTATCCGCTACGCCCCTTTTTCGGGGCCGATTATGCTTCCAGCGCCCAATTGTTGCATGAATATTTGACGACCCACGCGTCCTTATGTCGGCTCAAGACCGGTAGACCCTCCACAAGGGGCTCCCCGTGGCCCTCCTCCGGGTCCCCGACGACGGGCGGGCAGCCGGCTCCAAACGAGCCCAGCCCCGAGTCCGGAAGACGTGATCGGATTCACACTCTGTTGCAGGTTCGCGACTTCAGGCCCTGAGCGCCTCGTCTCGCATACCCCAACACCTCGGTAGTGCGACGCGATTCACAAGTCTCGCTCTTTCAGTCTTGCGCCGACTACGCCAACACGCGTTCCCGTCCGATACTGATTATGAGTGACGCTCGCTAACTCTCAGAATGGGGCAATAGAGCATGCGGAGCGAAGCACTGGATGCTTCGTTACCCGACGCATGCTGGCAGTCGAAACCGCCGCATCGTCGCACGCACCGGCCACAGGTGCGCCGCTTTCAAACCGTGCCAGCGCGTAAGCGCGTTAACTCTGGCAAGTCGAGAGCATAGGAGAACTACAGTGGCAATCAACACAAGGAGCTGCGCTTCCTCCCCGGCCTAAAGGCCAGGGTTTCCGCGCCGAATATTCGATGAATATCCCTTTGCGGCTCGTAGTGGTCGAAGACAACGAGACCGACGTAGAACTGCTGGCGCGGTGCCTTATCCAGGCGGGACTCAACGTGGCTATCCACCGGGTCGAAACGGAGCAGGAGTTGATCTCGGCGCTCAAGGAAACGAAACCCGACCTCATCCTGTCGGATTTCTCCCTACCCCAGTTCAACGGCGTACGGGCATTGGACGTCGCTATTGCCCATGCTCCCAACACCCCGTTCATCTACGTTTCCGGAACGATAGGCGAAGAACGCGCGATTGACGCCTTGCGACGCGGAGCCACCGACTATGTATTGAAGGCCAATCTATCGCGCCTGCCGTCGGCCGTGCAACGGGCATTACGCGAGAGTTCCTTGAAAGCCGATCAGCGCAAGGCCGAGCTGCAAAGGCGCGAGCAGGAGTTGCGCCTGCAGCGACTGACCCGGACTTATCGCATGTTGAGCAGCACGAGTTCCGCGATTCTGCGTTTGCGCGACCGCAGCGAGCTGCTCGACGAAGTCTGCCGAATCGCCGTCCAGCAAGGCGGATACGTGCGCGTTGCCGTTGGTTTGCTCGACGCGAGCGGAACTCCAATGAGCGCGGTCGCTTGGGCCGGTGCGGAATCCGCCGCCCTGCGCGACGTCGAGCCCGGGCTCGCCGCGGCGAGCATCGGTGGCAAGGTCTCGGTCGTGCACAACGACCTTGCGGAGGAGTGTCAGGGAAGCGAGTCGCTCAGCGCGTTGATTGGTGATGGCTGCCTCGCGGTCGCTGCAGTACCCCTGTGCGTCGACGGAACTCCGATTGGTGCCATCACGCTGTTCAGTAGTCAAAGCGATGTCTTCGATGAAGCAGAAATGGGCGTGATACACGAACTCACCGCCAACCTCGGCTTTGCTCTTCAATATCTCGAGAAGGACGCGGCCGTTCATTTTCTATCCTATTTCGATACCCTGACGGGACTTGCGAAACGCGCGCTCTTCTGTCAAAGACTCTCCAAGCTGCTGGCCGACGAGCACAGCGCCGACGGCACTCGCTCCGTTGTTGTGTTCGACGTACAGAAACTCGGCGCGATCAACGATTCGTACGGGCGCTACGTCGGTGACCTGTTGATCCAGACCATCGCCGAACGCTTGAAGCAGACATACTCCGACCCCGAGACGATCGCCTACTTTGGCGGCGGTACCTTTGCTCTCACCCTCATCGAGGATTCAAGTTGCCGCGATGTGGCTCAACTTTCGCAGAACGCCGCTGCCAGACTCCTCGTCGAATCGTTCCAGCTGCAAGGCGACGAGCTGCGGCCGTCGATACGCTGCGGTGTCGCGAGCCACCCCGAAGACGGCGTAACGGCGGAAGCGCTCGTGCAAAATGCCGAAACGGCTCTCAAGGCCGCCCGCGAAGAGAACGAAAAATGCCAATCCTATAGTGGCGTGAAACGGCATCCGACCTCGCGCGCCATGGCGCTTGAAGTGCGCTTGGAAGGCGCCTTGGATCGCGGAGAATTGTTTCTTCACTATCAACCGAAGGTCAATGTCGCCGACGGCCGGCTCGAGGGATTCGAAGCCCTTCTGCGCTGGCAGGATTCACAGGACGGCCTGATTTCGCCCGCGCTCTTTGTGCCGCTTCTTGAGCGTTCCGGTGCCATCGTGGAAGTGGGCGAATGGGTAATGCTCGAAGCGGTTCGCGACATTCGTCACTGGTTCAGCGCCGGCCTGACCCCGGTACGTGTCGCAGTCAACGT
>CAYRAC010000475.1:0-4030 GCA_964422045.1 uncultured Steroidobacteraceae bacterium | reverse complement strand
GTCGCGCCCGCACCACCCGCCACGCCACGGGCCGCAGGCGCTTCCGACACGGAAACCCTGGCGCGGGCGGCCGCGGTCGAAGGCAATTTGATAACGATCGACGATTTCCTGCGCATCGACTTGCGCATCGCCAAGGTCCTCAAAGCCGATATCGTGGCCGGCGCCGACAAGTTACTGAAGCTCAAGGTCGATGTGGGCGATCTCGGCGAACGTGAGATCCTCGCAGGAATTCGGGCAGCCTACGATCCGGCCACTTTGGTGGGCCGCCTCATCGTGGTGGTCGCCAATTTGGAGCCGCGCAAAATGCGTTTCGGCAGCTCGCAGGGCATGATGTTGGCCGCCGGCCCGGGCGGTAAGGACATTTTCGTGCTGTCGCCGGACTCAGGCGCAACGCCCGGCATGCGCGTTAAATGACATGAGCAGCGAAACCGCGCCTGACCTGGTGGCGCGCATCGATGCGCTGCTGCCGCAGACGCAATGCACGCGCTGCGGCTATGACGGCTGTCGACCCTATGCCGCGGCGATCGCCGAGGGCGCGGCGCAGATCAACCAATGCCCGCCCGGCGGCGCTGCCACGATCCTCGCCTTGGCCGTGCTCTTGGGACGGCCTGCGCAAGCCCTGAATCCGATTTATGGCAGTGAAACGCCGCCACGAGTCGCCTGGATCGATGAATCACGCTGTATCGGCTGCGCCCGCTGTCTCGCGCCCTGCCCGGTGGACGCCATCGTGGGCGCGCCCAAGCACATGCACACCGTGATTGCCGCACGCTGCACCGGCTGTGAATTGTGCTTGCCGCCGTGCCCGGTCGACTGCATCGAACTCAAAGAGGGTCCGCCGCCCGCGGCGAATCAGCCGACGCTCAATCGCCTGCGATTCGAGGCACATGCCGCTCGATTGCGAAACCAGACCGCGCAACGCCAGCGCGAAATCGACGACAAGAAGCGCGCCGTCGTGGCGCGCCGCATGGCCGACTCTTGAACGCCGCAAAGCGCCGCGCGATATTCATGCGCCTGCGCGCGGCGGATCCGGAGCCGAAGACCGAGTTGAACTACCGCTCGCCGTTCGAACTGCTGGTAGCCGTGATGCTATCGGCCCAGGCGACCGACAAGAGCGTCAATAAGGCGACCCTGCCGTTGTTTCGCATCGCCAATACCCCTGCAGCCATTCTCGCCTTGGGCGTCGAGGGTCTGTCGCCGTACATCAAATCGATCGGTTTGTACAACAGCAAGGCCAAAAACATCATTTTGACTTGCCGGCTTTTGTTGGAACGCCACGCGGGGAGCGTGCCCGCATCGCGCGAGGAGCTCGAGAGTCTGCCGGGAGTTGGCAGAAAAACGGCCAACGTCATTCTCAATACGGCGTTTGGCAAACCGACGATGGCGGTGGACACCCACATCTTTCGCGTCGCCAATCGTACCGGCTTGGCGCGCGGCAAGACGGTACGGGTGGTCGAGGAGAAGCTCTTGAAATTCGTCCCGGAGGAGTTCCTGTTAAACGCGCACCATTGGCTGATCTTGCACGGACGCTATGTATGCAAGGCTCGCAATCCCTCCTGCCCGACCTGTCGCATCGAGGACCTTTGCGAGTATCGTCACAAGACGCATGCCCGTGTTTGAAACCCTCACCCGCGAGCAGTTGCGCCAAGCCTACGCGGATGCCTGGCGCAAGCATTTGGCGGGCGCCCTGTTAACTCCGCTCGAGGCGATGATCGTAGCGGTCATCGGCGCGCACCCGGAATACCAAGGCACGGTCGGTGACGAGGGCGCGGCGGCGACGTTTGAGCCCGACGCGTCGGGCGGTGAGAATCCGTTTTTACATATGGGGCTGCACCTGGCCGTGCGCGAACAACTGTCGATCGACCGCCCGCCCGGCATCCGCGAGCTTCACCGCCAACTGCAAGCACGGCACGGAGACTCGCACGGCGCCGATCACGGGCTCATGGAGGCGCTTGCAGAGACCCTGTGGCAGGCGCAGCGCAGCGGCCGCGCGCCCGATGAGGGGGATTACTTGACCCTCGCGCGTCGCCGGCTCGAAGCGCCGGCTCCCGCTCGGAAAGGTTAAGCAAGCTTCATGCGCGCGTCATCGGTGCCGCCATCCCGCGGGGCTATTCTGGTTTTCTTTCTCTGCCGGAGATCCTGATGCGCCGTTCCGCCGCCACCGCCGCTGTGTGCCTCAGCCTGACGGTAGCGAGCGGTCATGCCGACGTGCCGGCGGCGGTCAAGCCGGCAGCCGCCGCGCCCGCCGCGTCGAGCGCCAATGACGCGGCCGCCAAGCATGCGAAGCGCACGGCATGCCTCAAAGATGCAAAAACCAAGAAGCTGGTAGGCGCCGAGAAAACAGCCTTCCTCAAGAACTGCATCGACTCGCCGTAAGCGGCAGCAACGGCGCGGCGCTGCAAATCAAAATTTCCTTTGCGGGCTGGCGGTCACGGTCACCGACACGGTCTCGTTTGCAGAATTGCTGAATTGCACCACAAACGGCTGCGTACCCGCCAACTCGAATTCCACGATTTTATGCGGCGCGTTGCACGCATGCTGTCCCTGAAAATCCTTGGCGGCAATCAGCATTCCGTTCGACGCCACGTCGACCCACACCGGCAGGTCGAGCGAGATGCGGTAACTGCCCGGCGTCGGAATTCTCAGCCTGGCAAGGCCGGCAAACGCCGGCTCACTCGCCGCTCTCTTTCCCGCAGCGACCGAGAACTTCACCTGGTCCTGTGCCGCCAGCCGCAACTTGTACAGCCGATTCGGCGCGAGCATGGGCGCCGCGGCCGACTCCTTGCCGGCCGCCAACTCAGTCGCTGCCGCCGCAAACAGCGCCCGCTCCTTGGTCACGTCCCATTTGAAATCCACGCAGGAATCGTCGGCGTGCACCGGCGCCGCCGTTTGCGCGAACGCCAGCGCCAGAATGATTACCCAGGACCTGTTTCGCAGTAATTGCATGACCCCCTGCTCGCGAACACCATCATTGACCCCGCTCATAGCAACACTTTGACGTCGTTGAGCGCTTTGGCGAGATACACGACGAAGCGCGCGGCTTCCGCACCATCAATGACCCGATGGTCATAGGACAGCGACAGCGGCAGCATCAGCCGCGGCAGAAATGCGCCGCGCTCGTACACCGGCTTCTGACTCGATTTGGACACGCCCAGGATGGCAACCTCCGGAGCATTGATGATTGGCGTAAATGCCGTGCCGCCGATGCCGCCGAGACTCGAGATCGTAAAGGTCCCGCCCTGCATTTCCGTGCCCTTCAACTTGCCGGCGCGTGCCTTTTCCGACAGGGTTGCCAGCGCGCGCGCAATCTCATAGATATCCAGCCGATCGGCATTCGCGATCACCGGCACCACCAGGCCGTTCGGCGTATCGGCTGCGAATCCGATGTTGAAGTACTTCTTGAGAACCAGATTCTCGCCGCTCGCGTCGAGCGAGGAATTGAAGCGTGGAAATTCCCGCAGCGCGACCAGACAAGCCTTGAGGATGAACGCCAGCGGCGTGAGCTTCACGCCTTGTTCCGACGCCTTATTCTTGAGCGCGGCGCGCATGGACTCAAGATCGGTGATGTCGGCATCATCGTGCTGCGTGACATGCGGCAAATTCACCCAGCTCGCCTGCAGCCGCGCCCCGGAGATCTTTTGAATCCGCGACAACGGCTTGATCTCGATCTCGCCGAACTGCGCGAAGTCCACCACCGGCAACTTCGGCAGCGCCGCGGCGGGCGCGGCGGCACTCGCGGGCTGCGGCGCAGTCAAAATCCCTTTCACATGTGCTTTCACGTCATCGGGGGTGATGCGGCCCTTGGTGCCGGTGCCGGTGATGCGGCCTAAATCTGCGCCCAGCTCGCGGGCGAATTTCCGCACCGAGGGGCTGGCATAGGCCTTGGAAAATGCTTGGTCGAGGCTCGCCCCAGGATCGGTCGCGCGCGCCACGGCCGGCGGCGCAGGCGCGCCTGTCGCTGTGACGGCGGCCGGCGCGGGCGCGGCGGCTGGCGCTGGCACGGCGGCTGGCGCTGGCACGGCGGCTGGCGCTG
>CAYRAC010000474.1:0-4030 GCA_964422045.1 uncultured Steroidobacteraceae bacterium | reverse complement strand
TCCTCCTCGAGCAGCAGCGCCGCGGCGACGTGAATCGCGGTCGGAATCACATCGTTGCTGCTCTGACTCATGTTCACCTGATCGTTCGGGTGCACCGCGCGCGCCAGGGTTTTCGTCGCCAGCGCGGCGATCACCTCGTTGGCGTTCATATTGCTGCTGGTGCCCGAGCCGGTTTGAAACACGTCCACCGGGAATTGCTCATCGTGCCGGCCCGCGGCCACATCGAGCGCGGCTGCCTGGATAGCCAGACACAGCTCGCGCGGCAGATCGCCCAACTCGGCGTTGGCGCCGGCGGCGGCGTGCTTGATGAGCCCGAGGGCACGGATGAAGGCACGCGGCATGCGCAGCCCGCTCGCCGGGAAATTTTGGATGGCGCGCTGCGTTTGTGCACCCCACAGGGCGCTCGCAGGCACCTCGAGCGCGCCCATACTGTCGCGCTCGGTGCGCGTGGTTTCGGTCATCGCGCCGTACTCCGCTGGTTCAATCGTTTACGGTAATATCACCGATTCTACACTCAAAGCGACTCTATCCTCCGATGGCCACCCTCCCCCTCGACGCGCTTTCACCCCTCGACGGCCGCTACGCCGCCAAACTCGAGGCGGTCCGCTATCTGTTCAGCGAATCAGGCCTCATGCGCGAGCGCGTACGCGTCGAATGCGCGTGGATTCTGGCGCTCGCCGCCGGACCGGCGGCGCCCGCGCTCGCCAAGCTGCCGCAAGCGGCCCGCGATCTGCTCAGCGCTCTGGCCGACGATCCGTCCGCCACCGATGTGGCGGCGATCAAGCGGATCGAGGCACGCACCAATCACGACGTGAAGGCGGTGGAGCTGTGGCTGCGCGCCGAATTGCAGGCGCGCGGCGCGCAGGCCGCCGAACTCGAGTGGCTGCATTTTGCGTGCACTTCGGAGGATATCAACAACCTCGCCTACGCGCTCATGTTGAAGAACGCGCGCGCAACCTTGCTGCTGCCCCTGCTCGAGCAGATCGGCGCCCTGCTCGATGACCTGGCGCAGCGTCACGCCGCGGCGCCGATGGTGGCGCGCACGCATGGCCAAGCGGCGTCGCCCACGACCGTCGGCAAGGAGCTCGCCAACGTCGCAGCGCGCCTGCAGACGCAGCGCGACGGCCTCGCGCGGGTCGTCATCCTGGGAAAGATGAACGGCGCGGTCGGCAATTTCAATGCCCATGTCGCGGCGCTGCCGCAGGTCGACTGGCTTATGTTCAGCCGCCGCTTCGTCGAATCGCTCGGACTCGCGGCCAATCCGTACACCACGCAAATCGAACCGCATGATTGGATCGCCGAATACTGTCATGCACTGATGCGTGCCGATACCGTGCTGCTCGATCTTGCGCGCGATATGTGGAGCTACATCTCGCTCGGTTATTTCAAACAGCGCATCATCGCCGGCGAAGTCGGTTCATCCACCATGCCGCACAAGGTGAATCCGATCGACTTCGAGAATGCGGAAGGCAATCTGGGGCTGGCCAACGCGCTGCTCGGGCATTTCGCCGATAAGCTGCCGCTGTCGCGCATGCAACGCGATCTGACCGATTCCACCGTGCTGCGCAACGTGGGTGTCGCGATCGGGCATGCGGTGTTGAGTTTCTCGTCGCTGTTGGCGGGTTTGGGAAAAGTCGAACTTGACCCGGTGCGAGTCGCCGCGGATCTGGAGCGCGCATGGGAGGTGCTCGGTGAGGCGGTGCAAACCGTGATGCGTGCTCACGGCATAGCGGACGCCTATGAGCGCTTGAAATCGTTCACCCGCGGGCGGGCCATCGACCAGCGGGCGATGCGCGAATTCATCACCTCGCTCGAACTGCCGAGCGCCGAAAAGGAGCGGCTGCTGCGCCTGGAACCCGCAACTTATGTGGGATTGGCGCCGGAATTGGCGCAGCGAACCCGCGGCCCGTAAGCCCCTCGTTGCTACATTGGGCGCTCCGAAACGTGACGCAGTTAGCACGGGGCTTGAAGGCCGAACGGTACTATCCCCCAAAGTACGACAGGTCGGGCATATAACATATGGCGGGTAACACCGAAGAACGGGGCAAACCGGACGTCGAACGGAATTCTGCGACAGGCGCAGACATTGCCGCAGGCTCGGGCACCCGTACCATTCTCACCACGATGCCGGAGGTGCGCGAGGCGAGCCTCAAAGTGGCAAAATCCGCACAACGTCTGCTGTCGATCTTCACGCAGGACTTGGAACCCCTGATTTACGGCGAAGAGCCGTTTCTCGAGGCGATCAAGCGCCTGGTCCTGGCGCGATCTTACGCCAAAGTTCGTGTGCTGCTCGCCGATCCGTCGCGGGCGATGGTCGACAACAATCGTTTTCTCGCGCTGGCGCGCCGCTTGACCAGCTGCATCGACTTGCGCGCCATGAGTCCTGAATACCCGGCGAGCGCCGGCGCGTTCATCATCGCCGACGACAAGGCGCTGGTGTATCGATTACAGGCGGACCGTTGGGATGGCATATCGGACATGAACGATCCCGCCGTGGTGCGCCGCTACCTGAATTTCTTCGACGAAGTCTGGCAAACGAGCATGCAAGAATCGCAAATGCGACAAATGCTCATGTAGCTGTCTGCGGCGCGCAACGCGCCGCTATACTGCGCGGGTGCAGAGCCCCGATCCAAAATCCGCAGGTACGGTCATCGTCGGCATGTCGGGCGGCGTCGATTCAGCCGTGGCCGCACTGCTGCTGCGCGACGCGGGCTACACGGTAGAAGGCTTGTTCATGTCCAATTGGGAGGACGATGACGCCTATTGCACGAGCGCGGCCGACTATCAAGATGCACGGCGGGTGTGCACGGTTCTCGGCATCGCATTGCATCGTGTGAGTTTCGCCGCCCAATACCGCGATCAGGTATTCGCGCATTTTCTGCGCGAATACGCCGCCGGCCGCACACCGAACCCGGATGTCTTGTGCAATCGGGAAATCAAGTTCGGCGTGTCGCTCGAGTACATGCACCGTCTCGGTGCCTCCTGGATCGCCACCGGCCACTACGCGCGCCTGCGGCGCACGGCTTCGGGAACCGCGCTGCTCAAGGCCGCGGACGGCGCCAAGGACCAGAGCTATTTTCTGCACGCGGTGCCGGAATCGGCGTTGCGCAAGACCTTGTTCCCGATCGGCGAGCTGCACAAGGCCGACGTGCGCCGGCGTGCGCATGCGGCTGGCCTGCCGGTGTACGACAAACCCGACAGCACCGGTATTTGCTTCATCGGCGAACGGCCCTTTCAAGAATTCCTCGGCCGCTATTTGCGTACCCTTCCCGGGCCGATCGAGAACGACCACGGTCAGATATTGGGCGAGCACCGCGGCCTTGCCCTATACACGCTCGGCCAGCGCGCGGGATTGGGGATCGGCGGTCGCGCCGGCAGCGCCGCCGCACCTTGGTACGTGGCCGCGAAGGACATGCGGCGCAATGCGCTCGTGGTGGTCCAGGCGCAAGATCATCCCCTGCTCTTGTCCGATGCTTTCGATGTCATCGACATGCACTGGATCGATTCCGGCGACGCCGCCGAGCGGCAGATCGAGTGCGCGGTGAAGACCCGTTATCGGCAGAGCGACCTTGAATGCCGGCTGCAGGGTTCGGCCGATCGGCGCTGGCACGTCACCTTGAGCGAGCCCGCACGCGCGGTCACTCCGGGGCAATACGCCGTCTTCTACCAGGGTGCGCGCTGTCTCGGCGGCGGTGTCATCGCCGAGCGTTATAACAGGCACGCGGCGCCCGCCGGCGGCGGAATCGCTTATAATTCTCATTTTTCCGTGGAGGGGTCATGACGGATAGCTTCAAGGCGAGAACCACGCTGCAAGTAGGCGCGCAGGCATTCGAGATCTTGAGCCTCGATGCACTCAAGTCCCACAACGTCGCACGCCTGCCCTTTTCGCTGAAGATACTCCTGGAAAATCTGCTGCGTTTCGAAGACGGTGTCAATGTCACCAAGAAGGACATCGAGGCACTGCTGAAATGGGACCCGACGGCCACTCCGAGTTATGAAATCGCCTTCACGCCGGCGCGCGTCATCATGC
>CAYRAC010000473.1:867-4055 GCA_964422045.1 uncultured Steroidobacteraceae bacterium | reverse complement strand
GGCAATCACGGTTATGAATTCAGCTACGCGAACGGCGGCACCTCGGGTCTGCCCTCGGTCAGCTACCTGGCGCCCTATGCCGATGTCTTGAATAATCCGGCTTACACCACGTTCAAATCAAACTGGGCCTGGGCCAATCTGACCGATCAAAAGAACTTTGCAGTGAAGGCGGAAATGCAGTGGGATCCGGCGTTCACGGAAATCAAGACCACGATTACCGCGGGTGTGAGATATGCCGGCCGCGACATCGACCAAACATTCGGCCGGTACTTGATCAACGGCACGTTAGCCGATGGCCTGGTCGCCGGCACCAACACCGGCACACCCAATCCGGGCTTTGGACCTTACCTCTACTACCAGGATCCGGGCTACGGCAACCCCAGCATCCCTTACTCCACGGCGATATCGAACCCCGCCCTGGCGCTCACCGTCAACAACTTTGCGGCCGGCAAAATCGTGGTGAAAAACCCCGCGACCAGCGGCATCACCAACCCGTCGACTTACTTGCAGCAGGTGTGGGCGGGCGCGGGCGTTCCGAACAACACCGAGCAGTTCTTCAAGGACGACTTGAGTTCGTTCGATGTGACTGAACGCACCACGGCGCCATACCTGATGCTCGACATGGGCGGCCCGAGCAGCCGGATTCACGCGAACTTCGGCGTGCGCCTGGTCAACACCGATCTCACGATCAACGCGGGCAACGCCAACCCGCATGGCGCGACGTATTACGGCACGGCCTCCTGGAATGGCCTGGAATCGAATGTGCTCCCGGTCACCACCAAGCGCAATTACACCGACGTTTTGCCGTCGTTCAACTTGGTGCTCGATGTGACGGACACCCAGAAGGTGAGATTCGGCGCCGCGAAAGTGGTCGCGCCGCAGGATCTGTATTCGCTGGGATTGGGTCAATCGTTTAACTTCACACGCGGCGCCAACGACCCCGTGACCGGCGATGCGCGCTTCAAGTTCAATAATGGCTCGACCGGCAATGCCAACCTCGACCCATATCGTGCATCGCAGTTCGTGATCTCATACGAGAACTACTTTGCGCCCGGCGGCGTCGCCAGCATCGGCACGTTCTACAAGCAGGTGGACAACTTCGTAGAAACCGAAAATATTTTGACGACGGTCAAAGATGACTTCGGCGGTACGGCCGGCAATGTCAGCCAGCCCGTCAATGCCGGCAACGGCCGAATCTATGGCCTCGAAGTCGGCGGACAGTTCAACTTCGGCGACACGGTGGCCTGGCTGCAAGGCGTCGGCGCGGCAGCGAACTACACCTACTCGCAATCGATCTCGCAGCAACCGAGCAGCTTCTCGACCACCGGCCCGATCCCCGGTGTCTCCAGGAATGCGCTGACGGGAACGCTGTACTACGAGAATCATGGCTTCTCGGTGCGCGGCTCGTATTCTTATCGGGATAAAGCCCTCAATGACTCGCAGGTCGGCTCGACGTTCGCGTTCGGCACCAAGGTCTACGAAGTGTTCTCGGCGCCTTACGGGCAACTCGATGCGCAGGCGAGTTATGATTTCAACAAGCATGTGGGCGTCATCGTATCGGTGCAAAACCTCACGGATGAGGCCCAGCACACCTACTTGCAGTGGCCCAATCAGCCTTTTACCTATGACGATTGGGGCCGGCGCTTCTTCATCGGAGTGAAGGGCAAACTCTAAAGCCCGGGCACCGCCACGCCGATCCCCCTCTGGGTGGCGGTGCCTTTTTTTCTTGCCGCTGGGCAATGACGCGAAGAGTATTCTCGCCTTGCGAGCCGATCATGACCGACCCTAACCAGATCAAACGCATCGCCATCGTCGGCGGCGGGACCGCCGGTTGGATGGCTGCCAGCATCTTGGCGCGCTCACTGCCGGGTAGCGGCTGCGCGATCACGGTCATCGAGTCGCCGGACATCGGCATCGTCGGCGTCGGCGAAGCAACGATTCCCCCGATCATCGATATGCTGCGGCTTCTCAGTATCAACGAAGCCGATTTCGTCAAACACACGCAGGCAACCTACAAGCTCGGCATCAAGTTCACGGATTGGCCTCGCGCCGGCCACTCTTACTGGCATCCCTTCGGCAGCTTCGGCGCGATGATCAATCTGCGTCCCTTCCACCATGCATGGGCCAAGGCTCGCAATGCGGGGCTCGCACCGCGTTTCAATGATTTCAGTCTGTGTGCTGCGCTCGGCGATGCCGGCAAATTCCGATTTCCAGACAGCTCAGCTCAAGCGCCGGTGGCGGGATTGCGCTACGCGCTGCACTTCGATGCAGTCCTGGTCGCCCAGTACTTGCGGACGTATGCAGAACGATTGGGCGTGATCCGGATGGAACGCATCGTCACCGAGGCACCGCTGCGCGCAGATGGCTTCATCGACGAATTGAAGTTCGCCGACGGCACGCATTTGCAGGCCGATTTGTATATCGATTGCAGCGGCTTTCGCGGCGTGCTGATCGAAGGCGCGCTCAGCACGGGCTATCTCGACTGGAGCCACGTGCTGCCTTGCGATCGTGCCGTCGCCATGCCGACCGAATTGCTGACCAAGCGGCCGCCGTTCACCGAAGCGAACGCGCGCGCCGCCGGGTGGCGTTGGCGCATCCCCTTGCAGCATCGCGTCGGCAATGGTTACGTGTATTCGAGCGCTCATGTCAGCGATACCCAGGCACTCGAGGATTTGACTTCCGCTGTCGGTGCCAAACCGCTGGCGGAGCCGCGTTTCCTCAAGTTCGTGACCGGACGTCGCAAGCTATTCTGGAATCGCAATTGCGTGGCGCTCGGACTCGCGTCCGGTTTTCTCGAGCCGCTCGAGTCGACCAGCATCCACCTCGTCATGAGCGGCGTTTACAAACTGCTCGAGCACTTTCCCAATACCGCATTCGATCAGTCGAACATCAATTCCTACAACGGCGAATTGATACAGGAAATTGAGCGCATCCGCGATTTTCTGGTGCTGCACTACTTGACCGGACGCAGCGACACGCCGCTTTGGGCCTATTGCCAATCCATGCAGCTTCCCGACAGCTTGCTGCAGCGAATCGAGCTGTACCGGCGAACCGGACGGATCCGTGTCAAGCCCGGCGAGTTATTCAGCGACCTGAGCTGGTTTTACATCTTCGAGGGATTGGGAATAACCCCTGAGAGCCACGATCCATTGATGGACGTGGTGCCGCTCGGCCAATTGCGCGAAATT
>CAYRAC010000473.1:0-857 GCA_964422045.1 uncultured Steroidobacteraceae bacterium | reverse complement strand
AGCTGCTACAGCGCGGGATATTCGAGATTCCTGCTTTACGATCGCGGCGATGCTCAAGCGGCTATTGATCTATCCACTCGGGCGCTCAATCAGAACTGCGACGATAGCGAATTGCGCGAAATTCTCGGCTCGCTGGCGCAGTCGACCGCTGTCGCCGCGCAGCAAGCGCCTTCCCACGACAGCTATTTTGCCGCCGCCAATTCGCCGTGATGTCCTCGAAGCCACTGCTCGGCGGCATTGAACTTGGCGGAACCAAATGCGTGTGTTTGATCGGCACGGGTCCGGATGACGTTCGGGTGCGGCTGTCGATCCCCACCGGCGCCGATGCAAACGCTACCTTGAGTCGAATCGAAGCCGTCTTTCGCGACTGGAAAATCGAGCACGGCCCGATCGACGCTCTCGGGATCGCCTCTTTTGGTCCGCTCGAGCTCGATCGAACTTCATCCCGCTATGGATACATCACATCGACTTCAAAGCCGGGATGGCGCAACACCGATCTCGCCCGGCGCTTGGCGAAGCTGTTTCCGGTGCCCGTGGGATTCGATACCGATGTGAATGGCGCGGCGCTCGCGGAGGGTCGCTGGGGCGCGGCCAAGCACCTGGCGGATTTTGCCTATGTCACGGTCGGCACGGGCGTAGGAGTCGGCCTGGTGGTGGACGGACGCCCGGCGTATGGGTTTGGCCACTCCGAGCTCGGGCATATCAGAGTCGCACGTAAAGGCGGCGATGCGTGGCAAGGCGCATGCACGTATCACGGCGATTGCGTCGAAGGTCTCGCCTCGGGCGCGGCCATTGCCGCGCGTGCCGGTCTGCCGCCCGCCGAAATCCCGCGCGATAGCCCGGTATGGGAACTGGTG
>CAYRAC010000472.1:0-4056 GCA_964422045.1 uncultured Steroidobacteraceae bacterium | reverse complement strand
CGCAACGAGGAGATCACGATGCGGTTCATGAGGGAGCGGCTGCGCGGCGTAGAATCGTCGGCGGGCGAGGGCGCGCTCATTGATTCTGTATGAACTGCACAAAGATGCCGCCATCTATCACAATTTCATCGCCCGCCTTGAGGCCGGCGCTGATGTCGTACTGATCGTCGCTGCGGTTGCCCAGGGTCACGGGCTGCCGCGCGAAGCTGCCGTCGGACTTGACAAAGTAGACAAATGGCAGATTTTCGTCGTCCCGCAATATCGACGACACCGGCACCAGTACGCCAGCGCTTTCCTGGTCGGCGCGAATCCGCACTCGCACGTACATCTGTTTCTTTAGAGTGCCTCGCGGATTGGCGGTTACTACACGCACCGCCACCGATCGGGTGTCGGGGTCGACCAGCGCGGCGATATTGTCTACCTTGCCGGGAACAGCGGGCGTGCCGTCGTCGGCCAGTACGTCTGCTGAATCGCCGAGACTGATTGCGGCTAAATCCGAGCCGAAAAGTTGCGCCAGGACCCAGACGCGCGACAGGTTGGCGACGGTAAAGCATGGGGTGGTCCCCGCCTGCAGCAGTTCTCCTGGCGTGATCAGTTTTTCCACGACGGTTCCTGCAACCGGCGCACGGATGATTGCCTCGAGGCGGGCGGGCGGGCGGCCGTCCTGAATGTCCGCAATAACCTGAGCGGAAACGTTAAGCGACTGCAATCCTTTCAGGGCGGCGTCTCGATCCGCCTCGGCATTGACCGCATCGGTTTCCGCCTGCGCGGCCTCGCGCTGCGCGACGCCGCTGTGCTCGAGCAGATCCTTATCGAGATCGGCCAGCCGCCGATTTGTCTTGGCGGTGGCAAGCGCCTTTTGGTACGCGCTCAACGCCGCCGCGAAGTCGGGCGAATCGACCGCCGCCAGCGGATCGCCTTGTTTGACCACTGCACCGAGAGAAACCAGGAGCCGCGATACGGGACCTGAGAAAGGCGCCAACACGCTGGTAGCCTGATCGTTGTCGAAATCGACGACCCCGGTGGCTTCGATCGTCTTATGGAACGTGGACTTCACGATGCGGTAAGTGCGTATATGCTGGCGTTGCGCGGCGCTCAAAGTGACCATGGCGCCCGTCGCTTCCGCACCCTGCGGAGGGGTGCTGACATGTGGCGAACAACCGGTGAGCGAAACCACGAGCGCCGCCGCCGCCAATTTATTGAGCATGTTTTTCCGCCGCTAAGTCCGCGCGATGCCACCAGCCCCCGCCGAGTGCTTGAAACAGCGCGGCCGTATCGGCAAAGCGATTGGCTTGGGCCTGCACCAGACTGATCCGGCTTTGTTGATCCGCTTGTTCGGCCGCGAGCAACGCAAGATATCCGCTATAGCCGTCCTGCCATTGGCGCTTGGCCAAGTCGAGCGTGATCTTCGCAGCATCCGCCGCTGCGGCCGCAGCCTTCACCGCTTCTGCATCTTGTTCGAGCGCCGTCAAGGTATCGGCGACATTCTGAAAGGCGGTCAGAACCGTGCTGCGATATTGTTCTGCCGCTTGGGTGTAAGCGGCCTTCGCGGCGCGCTCTTCGTGCAGGAGCGTGCCTCCTTGAAAGATCGGCGCGGTCACAGCCGCACCCACGCCCCAAAACCCGGTGCCCGACGTGAACAGCTGATCGATGGCCGCGGCCGAACTGCCGGCGTTCGCCGTCAAAACGATGTTGGGCAATCGATTTGCGATCGCGATGCCGATCTTGGCGCTGGCGTCGTGCAAATTGGCTTCGGCCTGCAAGACGTCCGGGCGTTGCGCTACCAGCGCCGACGGCAGGCTCTGCGGCAGCTCTTCGGGCAGCTGCAGAGTCGAGAGTTCGAACTTCTCGTTGCTCGCCTCGCTCGGAAAGCGGCCCGCGAGAACCGCCAGCTGGTCGTGCAGCTGCGCCAGTTGCTTCAGCAGCGGCGGCAGTGTGGCGGTGATTTGTGCAAGCTGCGATTCCTGCGCCGCCAGGTCGAGCCGGCTGGCATATCCCTTGGTGAATTGATATTGCAGGATCTTCACGGTGTTGGCGTTGCTGTCGATGAGCTGACGAGTCACGTCAACTTGCATCTGCACGGCGCTTTCTTGGATCGCGGTGACGACGACATTTGCCGTCAAGGTGGTGTAGGTGGCGATCATTTGAAAGCGGGCTTCCTGTTCCTCGGCCTGCAGCGATTCGACGGTGCGCCGGTTCAGACCGAAGACGTCGGGAACGTAGGAAATGCTGACTTGCGGCGTGAACAGGTTGTAGAGAAAGGCATTGGAGTTCAGCGTCGGCGCGATTTGCCCGGATTGGCGCTGGCGGGTCGCCGAGAAGTTCCCGGTGACGCTCGGGTAGAACGCACCCCGCTGGGCGAGGACGTTCTCGTGAGCTGCCAGCAATGCCGCCTGCGCGGACTTGAGGTCGTGATTGTTGGTCAGGGACTCGTCGATCAGAGCGCTGAGCGCCTGGGAATGGAACAGCGTCCACCAGTCCGCCGAAATATCGCCGCCCTTGGCGAAGCGTTGCGGGGCGCCCACGGGGACATTCGGTGCACCGCTCGTCGCGGCGAGGGGATGGGGTGTGTAGTCGCTCACCTCGGGAGCGGCTGGCCGCTTGAAATTGGGTCCGACGGCGCAGCCACCCTGCAGCAGCAGACCGGCGCACGCCGCGAGACGCAACACACGGGAAATAACCACCAATTTCATACGAACAGTCTTAGGAAGCGCCGCGTGATGCTGATTTCCACCTTATTTTTCGGAGCCCGATTGCGCAGTCGCGATGTTGATCGATCATCCGACAGCATAGCCGCAAAGGAATTCCCTGTTATCGGCGACGGATCACCTAAAGCGAGCCCCCTGGCGCGTCAGTTCTTGGTGCACAGCAGCGATGTTCAGCTCATCCAAGGCCTCGTCACGCTTGAGCGAAACCGCGGCGGCGACGCCCGCACCTTGGCCGCTCACTGCGCAGCACATCATATTGCGTGCCGAGGCATGCGAGATTTTGTCGCCCCCGATACAGCGCCCGGCGACCAGCAGATTGGCCACCCCTTTGGGCAGCAGCGCGCGGTAGGGGAGGTGCCAGTAGCGTCCCGTGGTCGGCAGAATCAGAATGCCGTAACCGTCGATGAATTCCGGAAATATGCCGATCGCATCGTCGAAACGGGCCTGTTCGCGTACATCGGTGCCGGTCAGATTGTAGTGCGCGTCGATCTTGCGGGTGTCGCGGATACCGAGCGTCATGCCGAAATTGCGCAGCTTGGCGTGTTCGCAGCCTGGCATGTAGCCGCGCAGCGCTTCGAGGGCATAGATTGCCTCGCGCCTGCCGCGCATCTCGCCTTTGGTCAGGTCATTCGGATCGGTCCCGTCGATTTCGGGCACGTGCACGAGATTCAAATAGGTCAGATCCCCCTGGTCCGTGACGGTACCCCAGGTGCCGGCAATGGTTTTCAAGCTCGGGGGAATGAGGCCGGCCTCGAGCGCCCGTTGGAAAGGCTTGCGCAGGAACGGCGAGAACAGTTGATCTTCCTTGCCCGTGGTTTCGTAATCCCATTCTCCGTTGCCCGACCAGTCGGCGTAGGTCTGCGGGTCAGCCTTCACCGCGTCGATAAATTCCTTTTTGTTGACGCCGCTCATGGAGAACATGACCGAGACGGCCATCATTTCCTGCTTGGGCGACTTGTGCACCGGCGCCCCGGCGCGGGCCGCGATGTCGGCATCGCCGGTGGCATCGATCACGCGCTTGGCGAGAATGGCTTCGCGGCCGGCCTTGCTCTCGGTGATGACGCCGCGAATCGTGCCATTCTCCAGAATTGGCGACACCCCGAGGCGGTGCAGCAGCGGCGTGATTCCAGCCTCCTGCACCAAGGTGTCGGCCACCCACTTGAACATTTCGGCGTCCAGGGCGTGACTTAAGGATTGAGGCTCGGGCATCGCGGCCCCCATTTCCTTGGCCCGGGTCTCAAACTCGATGCCGATGCCTTCGCAGTCGACGGTGTGTTCATGGCGGTACCAGGCGAAGCCCTCGACGCCGACCTGCGTGATGTTGCCGCCGAAGCAGCCGTTGCGATCG
>CAYRAC010000471.1:1961-4063 GCA_964422045.1 uncultured Steroidobacteraceae bacterium | reverse complement strand
ACACGAAGCCGGCCGCGGTGAGGCAGGCGCCGAACACACCGAACGCGGTGAGATGATCCGGCACGACCTTGAGCGGCAGGCGGCGCACCAGCCACGCGAGCGCGGGCCGCTCCAATGAACCGAGCACGCTGTCGTTGATCCGTTGCACCGCGCTCATCCGCCGTATCCTAGCGCGCGCAGTATCCACTGCGACAGCGACGGTGGCAGGACCGACAGCCACCACATCCCCCACGCGAGTACGCGCGGAAATGCAGTGCGCGCGCGATTGCGCTCGAGTCCGCGCCGAATCATATGCGCCGCTCGTTCGGGCGACATTATCCAAGGCTTGGCTGCAGGGTAGTGATCGCTCATCGGCGTACGCACGAAACCCGGCAATACGACGTTCACGTGGACGCCCTGCGGCGCGAGCCAACCGCGCAGAGCCTCCCCGTAAGCCTTCACGGCGGCCTTGCTGGCGCTATAGACCGGCGTCACTGGCATGCCGATGTATGCCTCGAGCGAACTCACCAGGGCGATCTGGCCGGCGCCGCGCCGGCGCATTTCCGGAAGAACGCCGGCGACAGTCGCGAGGACGCCGTCGAGATTAACCGCGAGCACGGCGCGGGCCATCTCCCATTGTTCGACTTCCTCACCCTGGCCAATCGTGCTGCTGACGCCGGCGTTGACGATGGCGAGATCGATCCTATGAGTGCCGGACAGTTGGCGAAGCGTCGCCACCGTGGCTTCGCCGTTGCGCAGGTCGAATGAAGTGCTCACCACGCGCGCGCCGCGGGCTTCGCAGTCGCGGGCGAGGGCAGCGAGCCGCGTGGCGTCGCGGCCATGAAGGATCAGGGTGCGCTGCGGCTGCGCATAAAGATGCGCGAGAGCCGTTCCGATGCCGCCGGTGGCCCCGGTGATGAGCACCGTGGCGGGCGGTTTCTCGGATCTCAATAGAGGCCTGCCATCGGCGCCAGCTTATACCGTCGCAGCCTGCACCGGTAATGAAAATCAATAATCTACAGCGCAGTGACCCTGCCTCATCGAGGGTCACTATCGACGCCCGAGCGAGGCGCAGATTTTATGGGCTTCGCGAGTAGATAGCGTTCGCCCAACCACTTGACGGCGCGGGCAATGGCCGATTCATAGTTCGCCACGGGCAAGGATTTTAGCGGGCGATTGCGTTTTTTCATCTAGCGCACGGCCAAGCGGCCGATGAATTCATCATCGGCTGGACACTGATTGCGCGGGCCGGTGCTGCTGTCATGCGGTGTCTCGACACCTGCCACGCTTCGCGATGAGCTCCATAGTCGTCCCGCTTGAGCGCAGCTATAGCCGAATTGGAACAGCGATCGCATGGTTGGCGTTCCGAAATCGAACGCGTGCAGCGTCGGGTAGGCGACGGGAATGGCTGCGAATTGAAACTCTGCGCCTTGCAGTTTCGCATCGGTGGCGGTCAGTTCAAGTGTCGTTCTCATCATGTGATCGAGACCCGCGGAAACGCTGCGCGATAGAATCGATTGGGTTCGTAACCGGATTTGCGCGGGCTGTTCGCCGAGTCGCCCATCGACGATGACGTAAATGGCCGTGCCACGCGACGGGTCGTTTGTATCATGGGTGGACGCGATGAAGCCTAGCGGGACGAAGAACGGGACGGCAATCGCGCCGTCGACGTGGACCTCTTCGTAGAGCGCCTGTTGCTCCTGCACGCGGATGACGACCGGGGGAAACAGTCCCGGCACGCTGGCGGAGGCCACCAAGACATCGCGAAACAGCGCTCGTGCGCCGGCGCCACCGTTCATGGCGATCGATCCCAAGTCCCAGATCACCGGCTCTCCGGTGTTGACATCGGTCGTCGCCACGAGCAGCAGTCGTCCGGTCGCCGCCTCGCGTGCGACCGCTTTGACCAGGGCATCGGTGGCGTAGCGGTCAACGAGCTCCTTGAGCGGCGTGCCGCTATAGATGCTCGAGCCAAACAGCGCCCCCAACCCACGGGCATGCAGCAGGTGCTCTGCGCGGCCGGATGTGTAGACCTCGACGAGTTCATCGTCCCAGTCGGAGCCCAGGAAGGCGTAGGGAGCGATCAAAGCGCCCGTGCTGACACCGGTGACGACGGAAAATTGGGG
>CAYRAC010000471.1:0-1861 GCA_964422045.1 uncultured Steroidobacteraceae bacterium | reverse complement strand
TGCGCGTCCAGCAATACCAGAAAGTCCGCGACGCCCTCTCGGTACTGCGTATCCGCCAGCTCCGCCGCGCGCCGCGAGGCTTGCGCTTGTTCGCTCAGACTCTTCAGTTGCGTTTGCCGTGCGCTGTAGGCGAGGAAACTATTTTCGGTATCCTCGAGCGCCGTCAGTACGACCTTCTCGTAGTTGGCCGCCGCGGCGTCGGATTGCGCTTCGCTTGCGTGCAGCCGCGCGCGCACCGAGCCCATATCGAATGCCGCCCAACTCACGGTGGGTGCGATGGACCACGCGCGCGCATTGTTGTCGGACGTGGTGCTGAACAGCCGGCCCACGTCCCCCGATAGAAAACCGATGAAACCGGTGACGTTGACGCGCGGGAACAAGTCCGCGGTCGCGACACCGACGCGCGCCGTGGCGGCGGCAAGCTGGCGTTCGGCGGCACGCACATCAGGCCGCCGCCGCAGAAGCTCGGCCGTGTCGCCAATGGGGAGAGCTTTCGCGTAAGTTGCGACGGCGGCGGGCTCGAGCTCCAGATCGAGCGCGCCCGGCCGCTCGCCTAAGAGAACTGCCAAGCGGTAGCCGGACTGTTTCTCGGCCGCCTCGAGCGGCGGAATCGTGGCCTCGGTGGCCTTCAGGCGCGCACGACTGCGCGCGACATCGAGTTCCGAGCCCCGGCCGGTCTCGTCCAGCAATTGCGTGAGCTCGAGCGTCTGATGCTCGGTGTTCAAGTTCTCCCGCGCCACGGACAGGCGCTTCTGGGTGCCCCGCAGCTCGAAATAATTGCGCGCCACCTCGGCAGCGACGCTGACCTGCGCGTCCTGATAGTTCGCCCGTTCGGCGCCCAAGTCAGCGCGCGCGGCCTCGACCGAACGGCGCACGTGACCGAAGAGATCGAGCTCCCATGCGGCGTCAAACCCGAGGCTGTCGCTTTGCGCATTGATTCGGGCGGGGCCAAATCCCGGCTGCTGCTCATCGAAGTGCGAATACCCACCATCGAGCTGCACGTGCGGTGCGTAGTTGAGTTTTCGCTCCACGAATACCGCGCGCGCTGCCCGGACGCGGTCGTACGCGGAACGCAGGTCCAAATTGGCCGCGAGTGCACGGCGCATGAGATCGTCGAGTTCGGCGTCTCCAAACTCCTGCCACCAAAGCGCCTCGGGGGATTGTGCGACGAAGAGGCTGGACTGTGCGTTCTGCACGGTGGCCGGGGCGAGCGGCGGTGCCCTGTAATTGGGCCCGACTGCACACGCGGCCAAGAGAAGCGTTGCCAAGAAAATCGCAACATGGTTCTTCATATCAACCTACCTGATCGCTGAGCAATGGCTGCTCGGGAAGGAGCGCAGCGGTGCCGGTGCCCGGCGCACGTGCGCGCGCCGAGAGCTTGCGCACCAGGACATAGAACAAGGGCGTGAGGATGAGCCCGAAACCGGTCACTCCCAGCATCCCGGAGAACACCGCAATTCCCATGGCATGGCGCATCTCGGCGCCCGCGCCGCTCGAGGTGACGAGCGGCACCACGCCCATGATGAAGGCGAGCGAAGTCATCAAGATCGGGCGCAGCCGCAGCCGTGCGGCGTTGAGGGCCGCTTGCAGCGGCGGCACACCCTCGAGTTCCTGGTCCCGCGCAAACTCCACGATGAGGATGGCGTTCTTGCTGGCGAGGCCCACCAGCACAATCAAGCCGATCTGCGTGAAGATATTGTTGTCGCCGTGCGTGAGCTCAACCCCGGTGATGGCCGATAGGAGCACCATCGGCATGATCAGAATCACCGCGAGCGGCAAGCTCAGGCTTTCGTACTGGGCGGCGAGCACCAGAAATACGAGCAGCACCACCAGCGGAAAAATGAGCACCGCGGTATTGCCG
>CAYRAC010000470.1:0-4068 GCA_964422045.1 uncultured Steroidobacteraceae bacterium | reverse complement strand
GGAATCCGTCAAATGTCAGCCCGCCAGCGGCCTGATCAGTACAACCCAGTAGGTGAGCCCATTATAGAATTCGTTGACCCGGATGCGCTCATTGAGCCCGTGTGCGAATTCTTCGCTGTCCATGATGAAGACTCCGCCGACACCGTAGGTGGGTATGCCCGCGTTGCGGAACACGGCACCGTCGGTGGCATAGGCGGCCTGGGTCGGCACCACCGGCGCCCCGGGATCCGCCGCTTGGACCGCTTTAGCGACCGCATTCATGACGTCGGCACGCATCGGCGAGGCCGTCGACACCAGCGCATCGTAGCCCTGCGTCACCTGCACGTTGGGTCCCACCAGACCTTGCAAGGTTTTCTGCACCTCCGCGGCACTGGTGCCCGGAAATATCCGGCAGTTGATGCTGGCGCTCGCCGACTGCGGCAGCGCATTCTCGGCGTGGCCGCCGCTCAGCAGTGTTGCCACGCAGGTGGTGCGGATTCGGCCGATGAAGGCCGGGTTCTTGGCGATCTCGGCCGCCGCCGCCGCGTTGCCTGGGTCCGCCGCGAAATGCGCCATCGCCTCGCCCAGCGGACCTTTGGTCACCGCGCTCGCCGCCTTGAAATCGCCGACGGTCCATTCGTTCCACTTCACCGGAAACTCATAGCGTTGCACCGCCTTGAGCGCGTCGGCGAGTTCATAGATGGCATTGTCGGTGCGCGGCTCGGAGCTATGGCCGCCGGGATTGTGTGTTGTCAATTGAAATTGAGCCGAGCTTTTCTCCGCGCCTTGAACGTAGAAAATGAGCGGTTTGGCACTGCCCTCGCTCAATACGCCGCCGCCGCCATCGCCGTTGAGGGCAAATTCCGCATCGACGAGGTCGCGATGCTTGGTCACGAGATCCCGCGCGGTATCTTGAGCGGTCTCCTCATCGCCGCTGAACGCGATGATCAGATCGCGCGTCGGCACGAAGCCTTGCGCCTTGAGCCGCAAGAATTCCGCGGTCAGGAGTGCCACTTCCTGCTTGACGTCCGAGGTGCCGCGGCCGAAGAAGAATCCCTGTTCCTCGGTGAGATGGTAAGGATCGCGCTGCCAGTCGCTGCGCTTCGCCGTGACGACGTCCATGTGGGCGATGAAATCGATCGGCCGCCCGCCATGGCCGTTGCCGCGGTAACGCACCACCAAAGAGGCGGTCTCGCCCAGCGGCAGGACGTGGATGTCGGCCGCCGGGAAACCGCCGGCCTGAAATCGTTCGGCAAGGTACTTGGCCACCAGCGGGACATTGCCCTTGCCGATCGAACTCTCGATACCGACGATGTGGGCAAATATCTCCCGCGCCTGGGCGCGCACGGCATCGGGCGCCGCCGCGGGTGCGGCGCTTGCGGCAAAATTCGCACCCAAGCCGGCGGCACAAAAGCTCAAAGATAGCCAGAGTCGTCCGATTATTATCATGCATCCCCCCGTAGCGAGCCTGCGACAGAACCTGCGAGAATAACCGACCGCATGCAATCAAGCGCGCAAATTCCGGTTTGGACGATAGCGGCCCCGATTTTCGCAGCCGCCGTCCTGCTTACGGCCGCACTCGGACTCACCGCCGGCGCACTCGCCGTCGGCCTGATCGCCCTGGGTCTGGGCGGCAGCGTATTTGCCGCCGTCCACCATGCCGAACTCGTCGCACATCGCATCGGCGAGCCTTATGGCACTCTGGTTCTGGCGCTGGCCGTCACGTTGATCGAGGTCGCGCTGATCGTGTCGCTGATGGCCGCGGGCGGTGCCGAAGCGGCCGGCCTGGCGCGCGACACCGTATTCGCGGCCGTCATGATCATCCTCAACGGCATCATCGGTCTGTGCCTGCTGGTCGGCGGCATCAAGTACCGCGAGCAGAGCTTCGGCTTGGACGGCGTGAGCGCGGCCCTGGTGGCGTTGGGTACGATCGTCATCTTGACTTTGGTATTTCCCAATTACACCGTGACCACCCCCGGGCCGTTCTATTCTCCGAGTCAACTCGCGCTCATTGCGGCCGTAACACTCGTGGTCTATGGTGCATTCATATTCACGCAAACGATCGAGCACCGGCCGCTGTTTCTCGACGACGCCAAGCCGGCACTAACCGCGCCTGCGGCCCGGCCAGGCAACTGGATCACCGCCATCAGTTCGCTGTTGTTGCTGGCGTGCCTCATCAGCGTGGTGCTGCTGGCAAAGAAACTGGCACCCAGCCTCGAGGCCGCCGTGATGCGCGTCGGCGCGCCCAACGCCGTGGTCGGTGTAATCATCGCCGCCATCGTCCTGCTGCCGGAAGGACTCGCGGCGCTGCAAGCCGCTCGCGGCAACCGTCTGCAAACCAGTCTCAATCTAGCCTTGGGATCCGCGCTCGCGAGCATCGGGCTGACCATTCCTGCGGTCAGTTTCCTGTCGCTGATGACGAATTCTCACTTGCGCTTGGGGTTGGATTCCAAGTCGTCGCTGCTGCTGATGCTGTCGCTGTTCGTGGTCGTCGTCGTGCTGCGCACCGGACGCACCATCATCCTGCATGGAATCGTGTTGCTGGTCGTATTCGTCGTTTACTTGTTCACCACGGTCGTGCCATAGCTGATATTTAGCTGCGCGCGGCGACTTCGTCGATATGCTTGAGCAGGTCAGCCGGATCCTCGTAAACGCGAAATGCGCCGGCGCGTGCCAACTCTTCGTCGCCATAGCCGCCGGAGAGGAGTCCCACACCGAGTCCGCGCGCGCGTTGCGCGGCGATCATGTCCCAGATGCTGTCGCCGAGCACCAGCGAATTGCGAATGTCGACGCCGAGACGCTCGGCCGCCGTCAAGAACAAATCCGGATCGGGCTTGGCGTATTTCACCTGGTCGCGCGTGACCACGGGCACCTTGGCCGGGTCGACTCCGAGCGCCGCGAGATTGTGTCCCGCGGTCTCCATGCGTCCACTGGTGGCGATCGCCCACGGGGTGCCTTGCGCCGTGAGATAGTCGAGCAACTCGCGCGCACCCGGCAGCGGCCGCACGCTGCCCGAGAGCGCCCGGTAGGCCTCGGCATGGCGTACGCGCAGCCGTTCCAAGCGCTCCGGGGTATTGTCGAAGCCCGTCTCGCGCAACAGGATGTTGGTAAACAATCCGCCGCTCATGCCGATCTTGCGATGAATGCGCCAGACGGACAGGGGGATGCCTTCCTGGTCGAGCGAGGATTTCCACGCCAGCACGTGTTGGTAAACGCTATCGATCAAGGTGCCGTCGAGATCGAAGAGAAACGCGGTCTTGTCGCGGGCCATGCGCACATTATGCCGTGCCGCGTTGCCGCCTGTGCGGCGATTGCGCACCTTTACCTGCCCGGGCCCCGGGGATTGGGTAAGATGGGCGGGGACTTTGGGAGCAGCGATGAAACACCTCTGGATGGCCCTGTTCGTGCTTGCGTTGAATTTGGCGGCCGGCACCGTCCAGGCCGAGAAGCTGCGCATCATCAGCTGGGCGGATTACGTACCGGCCGACCTGATTGCGGCATTCAAGAAAGAAACCGGCATCGACGTGGAATTGACCCTGTCGAACAACGAAGAGATCATTTCCAAGCTGCGCGCAACTGGCGGCGCCGGCTACGACCTGGCGCAACCCTCGCAGGATCGCATTGTGTCCGCGCAGCGCGAATTCGGGATCTACAAGCCCATCGATCTGACGAAAATCAAGCTCGAGGAGTTTCAGCCGCAGTTCTTGGACATCGTCCGCAAGAACACCAGCCTCGACGGCAAAGTCTACGGGCTGCCTTATTTGTGGGGCACCGATGGACTCGTGGTCAACGTGAAGCGCAGCAAAATTGCCGACTATTCGGACTTGTGCCGCGCCGACCTCAAGGGTAAGACCGCCATTCGCCTGCGCCGCCCGACGTTGATGGCGTTCGCGTTCGCCGCGGGCAAGGACCCGTTCGCGCTGTACGCGGATCCCAAGGCCTATAGCGCACTCATGGACCAGGTGGGCGCCGCGCTCATCGCCTGCAAGGCGAACTTCAAATTCTTCTACGACAACAAGGATCAGTTGCTGAACGGCATTCGCTCCGGTGAGGTCGTGGCCGCCATGATGTGGGACAGCGGCGGCTGGA
>CAYRAC010000469.1:1146-4081 GCA_964422045.1 uncultured Steroidobacteraceae bacterium | reverse complement strand
CCGGAAGGCCGTTCACTATACGCTCCATCCGAGGGAGACCTCGACCCTCGCCCGCCAAGCACTGGGAATGGCCGCTGAGCTCGCGCATCTGGGACTGCTCGCCGATGACCCCGCAACGCCGCTCAAACGGCCGATGTCGGGGATCCGCCGCGCAGCATGGACCGATGCGCTGCCGCTGCAGGAGGTTCGCACGATAAGCCACGTTCTATCGTGCACCGTCAACGATGTATTGATGTCCACGCTCGCCGGCGCCCTCGGCCGTTATCTTGAATCACGCGGATACCCGGTCCCGGGGGTGACGATACGGGCCGCCGTGCCGGTGAACCTGCGCGGCGCCGGCGATCCGCAGCCAAGCATGGGAAATCGCTTCGGATTGGTGTTCGTCGATCTGCCCATCGGCATTCGCCATCCGCTCATGCGGCTATACGCCGTGCGTGCCACGATTCAGAATTTGAAGCACTCGCCGCAGGCTTTGATCACGCTCGGATTGCTGTCGCTGATCGGCAGCCTCCCCGCGACGGCTGCGGAACCGATGATCGCCTTATTCAGCTCCAAGGCGAGCGTGGTGGCATCAAATTTGCCGGGGCCGTCGAGGCCGCTTTATCTCGCAGGAGCGGCGGTTTCGCAACTGTTATTCTGGGTGCCGCAGGCCGGTGATATCGGCATCGGCGTCAGCATGCTGAGTTACGATGACCGGGTGCAATTCGGCGTGATCGCCGACCGGTACCTGATCCCCGAGCCGGGGGATCTCGTCGCAGAGATCGGAGTCGAGTTCGAACGCGTGGTATTGCTGGTCCTCCTCGGCGGCGCCGCAGTGGCGCCGGCACCTCCCGTCAAGCGAGACCGCGCTGCGCCCTCGCGACGTCGAACTGCTCCATCGCATCGATAGGCTCGTGCGCCGCCGCCTGGCCGTACAATTCCTCCGCCTGCGCGCGGTGGCGCTTGGCGTCCAGCAACAGCAAACCGTTGGCGTATTCGATGTGCACGATGGGCGAGGTAGGGGCGAGCTTGAGGGCGCGCCGAAATTGCTCGAGGGCGTCGTCCGGGGAGGCACCGTATGTCAGGGCCGCCGCGATCTTGCCCAGTTTCCCAATGAGTTCGGCATGATATAGACCGAGTGCGACGTGTCCTTCGGCATGCGAGGGCTCGAGTTCGAGCGCGCGTTCGAGGTGAGTGCGGACGCGGCCCGCCACACCCGTCGTCGCCGCCTTGATGATGGAGATGTCCTGGCTATAGCGACCCAATGCGAGTGCGAGCATGTAGTGCGCATTCGAATAATCGGGCAGCAGTTTGACCGCCGCCTCGCCGCGCGTAGCGGCGCTTTCGAGCAACTTGAGCCGCTGCGCGGCGCTGCGCCGCCCATAGTAGGCGTAAATCGCGGCGGCCTTGTTCGCGGCGACCGCTCCCAACGGACCCAGCGCGCTGCCGATCTTGATGGCCTTGACGAAATCTCCCGCGTGGAACGCGCGCCAAGCATCTCGCAGCTCCTGCGCAACGGCCGCCGGTCCGCCGTTGTGCGCATCAAGCCACTCGGCGAACGGCCCGGACTTGCCGAGGCGCGCGATTGACTTGGCCTCGGGCCACGGCTCGCGATCGCCATGGTGCAGTGTCTCCCAGAGCCTGTGTAACCTGTCGTCCGGATACTCGAATGTGCTGCTGCCCGCGGTGCGAACCGATTTGCTTTCCGTGCGCATTTCCCTACTCCTCTGCGGCAAGTACCAATCCTCATGCCCCAACCAACTCGATAGGATTGCATCGTAGGCTGATTTCACGGCCGAGCCGATAAGGGTTTCTACACATCTTAGAGGGGACAATGTCATGGCAACGAAGCGAAAATCGCGCAAGAGCGCCCGCAAGACCAAGAGCACGGCGCCGGAGCGGGTGCTCGATACGATGAATCAAATCTGGTTGGCCGGACTCGGTGCGATGGCAAAAGCCCAGCAGGGTGCCCCGCGGATGCTGCACGACCTGGCCGCCGAAGGCGCACGCATCCAAGCGAACACCCGAGGCTCCGCAGAGAAGGCGCTCGGCGGTTTGCTGAACGACGTGAAGGCGACCATCGATTCCGGAGTGAGTCAGGTGCGAGGACAGGCGGGAGATGCCCTGGACAATCTGGAGACCATTTTCCAGACGCGCGTGCGCCGGGCGCTGACCCAGCTCGGTGTGCCGAGCTCGGACGAGGTCGCGAGCTTGAGCAAGCGCGTGGATCAGCTCAATGTCAATATCAACAAACTCGCGCGCAAACCCGCGTCTGCGCGTCGCTCGCCGGCGACGCGCAAGGCCGGCACCTCGCACACAACCGCAGCATAAAAGTGCTGACCATCGAGCCAGCGCGGCGCCGCCGCGCTGGCTGCGGCAAAGTGGCCATCGCGCTGGCAGGCGGTGGGCCGCTCGGGGCATTTTACGAGTTGGGCGCACTGCACGCGCTCGAAGAGGCCATCGTGGGCCGCGAGCTGACCAACTTCGACATGTATGTCGGCGTGAGTTCGGGGTCGGTCGTGGCGGCAGGCCTCGCCAACGGCATCGACACCACCGCGATGGGCTCGATTTTCATTCATGACAGCTCCACGGTGCTGCCGTTCACGCCGGAAATGCTCATGCATCCCGCCATCGGCGAGTACGGCCGGCGCCTCGCGCGACTGCCGGAGGCCCTCGTTGAGATCGGCCGATTGTTCGCCCGCGACCCGTTGCACGGCGTATGGCCGACGATGGTCCGCTCACTGGACAAGGTGATTCCCACGGCGCTCTTCGACAACGGCCCGTTGGAGCGCTATCTGCACGCCCTGTTCGCCGGCAACGGCCGCACCGATGACTTTCGCAAGCTAAAGGCGGATCTCTTGTTGGTGGCGACGAATCTCAACACCGGCGCATCCGTGGCCTTTGGCGCCGCACATCACGATCGAGTACCGATCTCGCGAGCCGTCGCCGCGAGCGC
>CAYRAC010000469.1:0-1136 GCA_964422045.1 uncultured Steroidobacteraceae bacterium | reverse complement strand
CTCCCGGGACTGTATGCCCCCGTCCAAATCGATGCGCAGCACTATGTGGATGGCGCCCTCATCCGCACCATGCATGCCTCGCTCGCCCTCGAAGCGGGCTGCGAGCTCGTCATTTGCATCAATCCGCTGGTGCCGTTCGACGCCTCGCGTGCGCCTGTACGGCGGCGTGCGAATCTTGCCGACGCGGGACTGCCGGACATTCTAGGACAGACCTTTCGCGCACTGATTCATTCGCGCATGCAAGTCGGCATGGCGAGCTATGGCGCGCGATTTCCGAACGCCGATACGCTTCTGCTCGAACCGGACCGCGGCGACGAGAGGCTGTTCTTTGCCAACGTGTTCCGATATTCAGGTCGGCAGAGCCTCGTGGATCACGCCTATCAGCGCACCCGGCGCGATTTGCGGGCCCAGGCCGATGCGTTGGGCGCCATATTGGACAGACACGGGCTCGCTCTGGATATGAAGCGGCTGCGCGAACGGCATCGCACTTTCTCCACGGCGACGCGGGAACGCGCCACGCGTTCCCGGCAGGTGGTCCAACGTCTCGGACGCGCCCTCGGTCGGCTCGAGCGAGCATTGTCGTCGCAATGAATGTCCCACCGACCACGCATGGCCGTACGCCGGGGGTGGCCGACACTCGGGAGACGCGGCTGATGCATGCCTTGTTCGGCGAGCGGGCGGGCGCCGAATGAACGCACTAGCATACGACTACGTGATAGTCGGAGCTGGTTCGGCCGGCTGCGTACTGGCCAATCGCCTCTCGGCGAGTGCCGATGTTCGTGTGCTGCTGCTCGAAGCCGGCGGCGCCGACTGGAGTCCGTTCATTCATATGCCCGCCGGCATCGCGCGACTGGTAGACGATCAACGCGTGGATTGGCGTTACCACACCGAGCCCGAGCCCGCTCTCAACGGCCGCCGGCTGTATTGGCCGCGTGGGCGGGTGCTCGGCGGCAGCAGCTCGATCAATGCGATGTGCTACACGCGCGGGCATCCCTTCGACTATGACGAATGGGCCGCGTCGGCGGGACAGGGATGGAGTTATGCCGGCGTGCTGCCCTACTTTTTGCGATCCGAGGACCAGGCCCATGGCGCCGGCGAGTATCACGGCGCCGGCGGACCGTTGTCCGTCACCGATT
>CAYRAC010000468.1:0-4084 GCA_964422045.1 uncultured Steroidobacteraceae bacterium | reverse complement strand
GCGACGGCCGCCAGCGAATTGAGCACATTGTGGCGGCCGGGCAGGTTGATCGTGATCGGCAACGGCCCGTGACCCGCCCGCAGCGCTTGGTAGCGCGATTGCAGGCCGTCACGCACCACCTCGACCGCGCGGATGTCGGCCTCCGGTGCGAACCCATAGGTCACGAACGGCCGCGCCACATTCTGCAAAATGCTGCACACCTGCTCATCGTCGCCGCACAACACCGCCAGGCCGTAGAACGGCAGGTTGTGCAGGAATTCGACGAAGCTCTGCTTGAGCCGCGAGAAGTCGCCGTCGTGCGTCGTCAAATGATCGTTGTCGATATTGGTGACGATGGCGATCATCGGCTGTAGGTGCATGAACGAAGCGTCGCTCTCGTCCGCCTCGGCGACGAGATATCGGCCGGCACCGAGTTTGGCGTTGCTGTCGGTGCTCTTCAAACGGCCGCCGATGACGAAGGTAGGATCGAAGCCCGCTTCGGCCAGCACGCTCGCGACCAAACTGGTGGTGGTGGTTTTGCCGTGGGTGCCCGCGACGGCGATCGAGTAGCGGAAGCGCATGAGCTCGCCGAGCATTTCCGCACGCTGCACCACCGGGATGCGCTTGGCTTGGGCAGCCACAACTTCGGGATTGGAGCGGCTGACCGCGGTCGATACGACCACCACATCGGATTCGCCCAGATGCAGTGCGGAATGGCCTATGAAAATATGCGCGCCCAGGCGTGCCAGGCGCTGCGTAACGGAATTTTCCTTGAGATCCGAGCCCTGCACGGCGTAGCCCAGATTGAGCAGTACTTCGGCGATACCTCCCATGCCGCTGCCGCCTATGCCAACCAGGTGAATGCGATGAATACGGCGCATGCGGTCGTCCATGCGCCGGCGCTCGACCGGGTTCGGGCGTTCGCTCATGCGTGCGCTCCGGCGGCAACGCACAGGTCAGCCAGGCGCGTCGCGGCGTCGATGACGCGCGAGGCGCGCGCGGCTTGCGCCATCTTCAGCAATTGGTTGCGGTCTGCGACCAGCCGGCTGATCGCAGAGCCCAGACGCTCCGGCGTCAGATCGCGTTCTTGAAGGAGCTGCGCGGCGCCCGACTTCACCATGACTTCGGCGTTCTTTGTCTGGTGATCGTCGGTGGCCACCGGCAACGGTACGAAGATCGCGCCCAAGCCTGCGGCCTGCAGCTCGGCGACGGTCATCGCGCCCGCGCGGCACACCGCCAGATCCGCCCATGCGTAGGCTGATGCCATATCATCGATGAAGGGCATCACCTCGGCCTCGACCTCTGCCTCTGCATAGGCCGCGCGCGCCGCTTCCAGGCCGCGCTCGCCGGTCTGATGGCGCACCTGCGGCCGGATCTCCGGAGCGACGCGGGCAAGCGCCTCCGGAACCATGGCATTGAGACGCACCGCGCCCTGACTGCCGCCGAACACCAACAGCCGCGAGCGGGTGTTGCGCTGCGCAAAACGCAGCTCCGGCGGCGCCACCGCCGCGATATCGGCGCGCACCGGATTGCCGATGGCGACGGCATGAACTCGGGGCGAGAAGCTGCCCGGAAATGCCTCGAGCACATTGCTCGCAAAGCGCGACAGCATCCGGTTGGTCATTCCGGCGATGGCATTTTGTTCGTGAATCAGCAACGGAATCCGCAACAACCAGGCAGCGACTCCGCCCGGACCGCTGACGTAGCCGCCCGCCCCCAACACGGACTGAGGCCGCACGCGCCGCAAAACCCCGATTGCCTGCACCACCGCCTTGGCGACGCGCCATGGGGCGAGCAGCCACGTCTTGAGGCCCTTGCCGCGAACCCCGCCGACCCGTACCCACTCGATCGGGAAGCCGTTGGCGGGCACCAGCCGCGACTCCATGCTGCCCGGAACACCCAGCCAAACGACCCCGATGCCGCGCTCGCGCAGCACCTTGGCCACCGCGAGCGCCGGGAACACATGACCTCCGGTGCCGCCCGCCATGATGAGTACGGGGCCGCGCGCCACTTGCGTTGCGGGGGCGCTCATCGAACACCGCCCGGCAGGCGCATCACCGCGGATCGCGAGCTGCACTTGACCTCGTGAAATATCCGCAGCACTGCACCGAGCCACGCCAGGCTCACCAGCAGGCTGCTGCGGCCGTAGCTGAGCAGCGGCAAGGTCAGGCCTTTGGTCGGCAGCACTCCCATGTTGACGCCGATGTTCACCATGGCTTGCAGTCCCAGCCATACACCGAAGGCAAGTGCCAAATAAGACTGGAATCTGAGGCCGGCCTGAGCCGCCATCTGCGAGATTTTGAATGCCCGCCACACCAGCGCCATGAACAGGGCGATCACGCCGAGCACGCCGACCAGCCCAAGTTCCTCGGCCAGCACGGCGAACACGAAATCGGTGTGCGCCTCGGGCAAATAAAACAATTTCTGCACGCTGCTGCCGAGCCCCACCCCGAACCACGCGCCGCGGCCGATGGCGATCAGCGATTGCGTCAACTGAAAGCCGCCGTTGAACGGATCGTCCCAGGGATGCAAGAAACCCGTGAGCCGTTTCAGGCGATAGGTCGAGGTCAGCGCCAGCACGCTGAATGCGAGCGTGGCCGCCGCCACCAGCAACAGCATGTAACGCAGCCTTGCACCGGCTACGAACAACACCGCAATGCCGGTGGCGAACAGCACCGTGGTCGCGCCGAAGTCGGGCTCGCACAGCAACAGCAGTGCAGCGACCGCCAAGAGGCCCACCGGCTTGGCCAAGCCCGACAGGGCAGTCTCCAGCTCCGTGCGCTTGCGCACGCAGTAGCTGCACACCCACGTCAGCACCAACACCTTGGCGAGTTCCGACACTTGAAAATTGACCGGCCCGACACGCAGCCAGCGGCGTGCACCATTCACCGTCGCGCCCACTCCCGGAATCAGCACCAGGAACAACAGCAACAATCCGCAACACAGCAGCACCAGGCTGTATTTGTCCCACACCTCGGTCGGCACGCGCGTGATGATCCAGGCGAACGCGATTCCGGCGAGGCCGAAGATGAACTGGCGCTCGAGGAAGTAGAAAGGATTGCCGAGATCGCGCGCAGCGATCGACATCGAGGCCGAGGTAACCATGATCAACCCGACCAACAACAGGCTGGCCGCCAACCCCAGGCTGAGGTAATCCCAGGCAAAGGGCATGCGTTCGCGCGCCCGCACTCCATAGGACATGGTGGCGGCGGTCATGTCGGGCGCTCTTTCAACGTATGCACCGCGACGGCGAACGCGTCGCCGCGATCGGCATAATCGCGAAACATGTCGAAGCTCGCGCACGCCGGCGACAGCAGCACCGCATCGCCCGCTTTGGCAACGCGCGCCGCCAATGCCACCGCATCCTGCATGGAGCCGACCGTGTCGGTGGGACACACGCCCGAGAGCGCCGCGGCAATCGCCTGCGCATCCCTGCCGATCAATACCGCATGCCGCACCTTGCCGCGAAACGCCGCCGCCAGCGGCGTGAAGTCCTGCAGTTTGCCCTCGCCTCCGGCGATCATTACCAAGGGCCCCTGCATGCCGGCAACGGCGGCGATGGTTGCGCCGACGTTCGTGCCCTTCGAGTCGTCGATGTAGCGCACACCGTCCACATCCGCGATCCACTCCGAACGGTGCGCGAGGCCCGGGAAACTCTCGAGCGCTTCCAGCATGCTCGGCACCGGCAAACCCACCGCATCGCCGAGAGCCAGCGCCGCGAGTGCATTGGCGGCGTTGTGCAGACCGGAAATCTTCATGCGGTCGATGTCCATCAGCGCAACGCCGCGGCGCGTCAGAAATGTCTGCGAGTCGATGCGCCGCAGCGTGAAATCGGCATGCTCGCTTTCAATCGAAAAAGTCACGCTGCGCTTGGGCCCCGCGCCGCGCATCGCGGCGACCAGCGGATCGTCGATGTTCAGCACCATGGTTTGCGCGTTGCTGAAGATCCGCGACTTGGCTGCCGCATACGCCGCGATCGACGGATACCGGTCCATGTGGTCAGGCGTCACGTTGAGCACCACCGCCGCCGTAAGCTCGAGCGAGGTGGTGGTCTCCAATTGAAAACTCGACAGTTCCAAGACGTACAAGTCCGGCGTCGGTTGAT
>CAYRAC010000467.1:0-4088 GCA_964422045.1 uncultured Steroidobacteraceae bacterium | reverse complement strand
GCGGTCATATCCTCCATGCTCGCCGTCAACTCCTCAGTGGATGAGGCAGATTCCTCAGATGACGACGCTGTTTCCTCCGCGATGGACGCTATGCTATCGACCGATCTAGCTGCACGCTGCGTCTCGTTTCGCCTGAGCTGAAGTACTGTTGCAGGGCTGCATGGCTCAGGCTGCGGACTCGTCCGAAAAGATCGAGCTCATAGTTCGCAAAGCCGACGCCAACATCGTAGGTATGTTCAGTGACCCCATTGGGTGGCAGAGCACCGGCGGCGTTCGCGGCACCGGGAATTTCCGCGGCCAGCACGCCCGCGGGAATATGTTGTACCTGCTCCACAGCGCTCGCGCTAATCGTAGGAAATAATTCGGCGCGCTGGATGCGGTATTGCATCTGAGCGCTTTGCACATTGAGCGCGGCTATCCGCAGGTCACGATTCTCGGTGAGCGCGAGCTCGATGAGCCGCTGAAGCTGCAGGTCCGGAAAGAACTCGCGCCAACCGATGTCCGCAGCGCTCGCCTGACTTGCTGCTCCGCCTTCCATCGCCGGCACCGGCGCCGGCGGCCGATGATAATGAGGCTCCAGCGTGCAGGCGCCGAGCTGTGTAACGAGCACCGCCGCGGCGAGGAAGCGATTGCTTCGGCGGGCCATCCTGTCAACTCTCCAGTTGCGGGGTTGATGCTGGCGCCGCGGCGGATTGTTCAACCGGATCGTGACGATCACTGATGAGCGAGCGGACGCTCACGAAGAACACCGGCACCAGGAACACGGCGAGTATGGTTGCCGTGACCATCCCGCCGATGACACCGGTGCCGATGGCAATGCGGCCGCCGGCGCCAGCGCCCGTGGCAATCGCCAGCGGCAACACACCCAGAATGAAGGCCATCGAGGTCATGAGAATCGGTCGCAATCGCTGGCGCGCCGCCGCGACAGTTGCCTCTACCACGGGCATGCCGCGCTTTTGGTTTTCCAGGGCGAACTCGACAATCAGAATCGCGTTCTTGGCTGACAATCCCACGGTGGTGAGCAATCCCACCTGAAAGAATACATCGTTATCCAGCCCGCGCCAGAGCGTGGCGGTGACGGTGCCGAGGATGCCGAGGGGCACCACAAGCAGTACCGAAATCGGTATCGACCAGCTCTCATACAAGGCCGCGAGGCATAGAAATACGACGATGAGAGAGATGGCGTACAGTGCCGGGGCCTGCGAGCCGGAGCGCTTTTCCTCATACGAGAGACCCGTCCACTCGTAGCCCACACCCTTGGGCAGCTGCTTAACCGCAGCCTCCATGGCGGCGAGCGCATCGCCGGTGCTCTTACCGGGCGCTGGCGCGCCTAGGAATTCGAGCGCCGGTGTGCCGTTGTAGCGCTCCAACTTCGGCGAGCCGCTAATCCAGTGCGCCGTGGCGAAGGTCGAGAACGACACCATCTGACCCGCGCCGTTTCGCACATACCAAAGACCCAGGTCCTGCGGCAGCATGCGCGAATCGGCGTCGCCCTGCAGAAACACGCGCTTGACGCGGTTGCGATCGACAAATTGGTTGACGAACGCCGAACCCCAGCCAGCGCCAAGCGCATCGTTGATGTTGCCGATCGGAATGCCGAGCGCGCTCGCCTTCTCCCAATCGATATCGAGCTTGTATTGCGGCTCATCATCGAGGCCATTTGGCCGTATCGAGCCGATCGTAGGGTCCTTGCTCGCCAACCCCAGTAGCTGTAGGCGTGCCTGCATCAGTGCCGTGTGGCCAATGTTGCCGCGGTCTTCGAGTTCGAAGTCAAATCCAGTCGCGTTCCCAAGCTCGAGCGCGGCCGGCGGGGCAAATGCAACCACAAACGCTCCCCGGATCTGGTGGAAGCGTTGGTTGGCACGCCCCGCCAAGGCAAACACAGAGTTCTTGGCGCCTTTGCGCTCCCCCCAGTCCTTCAGGCGCACGAAGACCAGGCCCGCATTCTGCCCATGTCCGCCGAAGCTGAAGCCGTTGACCGTGAACACACCGCTCACAAGGCTCGCCTCGTCCTTGAGGAAGTAGTCGCGCGCCTCATCGAGCGCCCGCTGCGTGAGTTCACTCGGCGTTCCCGGGGGTGCCACCACCTGGACGAACAGAATGCCCTGGTCCTCATCGGGCAAGAAGGATCTGGGTACGCGCACGAACAACAGGCCCATGACCAACACGATGACTCCGTACACCACGAAGTAGCGCAGAGTGCGGCCCGTGACGTGCTTAACCCCGCGCTCGTAACCGAGATTCATTCGGGAGAAGTCGCGATTAAACCAGCCGAAGAAACCTCGGCTGCGCTCATGAGCCTCGCCGACTCGCCGCTTGAGAAGGGTTGCGCACAAGGACGGAGTGAAGAGGAGGGCCACCATCACAGAGAGGACCATCGCCGAAACGATGGTGATCGAGAACTGCCGATAGATGACGCCCGTCGAGCCGCCAAAGAAGGCCATGGGAAGGAACACCGCCGACAGCACCAGCGCGATGCCGACCAGCGCGCCGGTGATCTCGCCCATCGAGCGTCGCGTTGCATCCTTGGGCGAGAGATTCTCCTCTTCCATGACACGTTCGACGTTCTCCACCACGACGATCGCATCATCCACCAAGAGTCCGATGGCGAGCACCATGCCGAACATTGTCAGGGTGTTGATCGAGAATCCCGCGGCAGCGAGCACACCGAAGGTGCCCAGTAGAACGACGGGAACTGCGATGGTGGGAATCAAAGTGGCGCGGAAGTTCTGCAGGAACAAATACATGACCAGAAACACCAGCACGATCGCCTCGAACAGCGTCTTCACGACTTCATCGATCGAGACGCGCACAAACGGCGCGGTGTCGTAGGGATAAATGAGCTTGAGGCCGGAAGGAAAAAAGGGCGCCAGGTTGTCCATTGTCTCGCGCACCGCCTTGGCGGTGTCGAGCGCATTCGCACCAGGGGCGAGCTTCACGGCAAGACCGGCGGCGGGCTTACCGTTGTACTCCGTGTGGATCGCATAGCTCTCTGCACCAAGGCCAATGCGCGCAACGTCGCGCAGCCGCACCTGGGAGCCGTCGGTATTCGCCTTCAGGAGTACGCGCCCGAACGCCTCTGCATTGGTCAGCCGTTCGGGCCCGATGATGGTCGCGTGCAGGCGTTGGCCGGTCGCGGAGGGCAGCCCCCCGATCTCTCCGGAGGGAACTTGAAGATTCTGCACCTGCAGCGCGTTGTTGACATCCGTCGGCGTCAATCCGAAGTTGTTAAGTTTCACCGGATCCAACCAGATACGCATTGCATACTGGGTGCCGAACAGCTGATAGTCACCCACGCCGGGTGTGCGGCTGACCGGGTCCTGTACATAGGAGGCGATGTAATCGCTCACATCCGCGCTGCTCATCGAACCGTCTTCCGAGTAGAAGCCGACCACCAGCAAGAAATTGCGAGTTGCCTTGGCGACGCGCAGACCCGCCTGCTGCACCTCGATCGGTAGCAATGGGGTCGCGAGTTGCAGCTTGTTCTGTACCTGAACCTGGGCGATGTCGGGATTCGTGCCCTGTTGAAAGTACAGCGTGATCGTCATGCTGCCGTCGGCATCGCTTTCGGATCCGAAGTAGAGCAAATGATCGATGCCGCTCATCTGCTGCTCAATCACCTGGGTGACCGCGCTTTGCACGGTATCGGCAGAGGCGCCGGGGTAGAGCACTTGAATCGAGATGGCCGGCGGGGCGATGCTCGGATACTGGGAGATCGGCAGCGTGGTGATGGCGAGTCCTCCCATCAGCATGATGACGATGGCGAGGACCCAGGCGAAAACCGGGCGGTCGATGAAGTAGCCAATCATTGCAGCGACTACTCTGCGCGGCTTTGAGTAGCGGCGGAACGTGGTGGTGCTGCTTGCGCGTCCGCCGGTCGGTATTCCTCGGGTACCACCTTGGCGCCGGGCCGCGCCGATTGAATCCCCTCCACGATGACGCGGTCCCCGGGTTTCAGGCCTTGGGTGACTAGCCATTGATCGCCGATGGCGCGATCTGTCTCAATCGTGCGCAACTCGACCGTGTTGTCCGCGCCCACCACAAGCGCTGTCGGTTGCCCCTTCTGATCGCGGCTGATCCCCTGCTGT
>CAYRAC010000466.1:0-4098 GCA_964422045.1 uncultured Steroidobacteraceae bacterium | reverse complement strand
TTGGCATGGCGCGACATCCACGACTGCAATGACCCATATCGCCATTCAAGAGTCGCTCAACGGCAAGAACGTCGACTGGTTGCAGAAAGTGACCGACGAGGAATACCTCGCGGGCCCTCGGCCATCGACATGAGCGCCTAGAGACGGGCACGGTTGGCCGAGTTCAAGGCGATGACCAAATGTCTCCAAGGGAGCTGATTTGTGGCAGTAGGGCCCCGGATGCTGTTGGTTGGCGCAGTCGCCGCGGTCGGCGTGCTGCACACCATTGTCCCCGATCACTGGGTGCCCATCACCTTGATTGCCCGTCAGCGGCAATGGTCCAAGGCAGAAACTGCGCGGGTGGCACTCAAAGCCGGAACCGGGCATGTGCTCTCGACGCTCGCGATCGCGCTGGTCATCTGGATCGGCGGGGTCGCGGTCGCGACGCAGTTTGGGCATTGGGTCGACACGATTGCGAGTGCCGCATTGATTGGGTTCGGCGCCTGGATTGCGATTTCCGCGTGGCGCGAGCTAGGTGGCGCTGGTCATACCCACAGCCATGGTCACGGTCACGGCCATTCACACGATGTCCTGGCTGGAGCGACCTCTGTTCATGGTCCGGAGTTGCAAAAGATCCCAACTGAACATGGCGAGGTGCAACTGTCGATCTTCGAAGCCGGAATACCACCGCGCTTCCGGCTGACGGGAAATTTCGCCGACTCAGTGGTGCTCGAAACGCGACGAGACGACGGCAGCCATCAGACATTCACATTCAAGAACCGCGGCGATTACTGGGAGTCCGTTGAGACGATCCCGGAGCCGCATCAGTTTGCGGTCACGCTGACGATGGATCACGAGGGGCACGCGCATGCCTATTCCGTGCAGTTCACCGAGCACGAGCATGCCCCTGAGGGGCACGGCCATGCGCCGCATCCGGAGAAAACGAAAAATCGCACGGCACTCTTGTTGATTCTCGGGTCATCGCCGATGGTCGAGGGCATTCCCGCATTCTTCGCCGCCGGCAAGTACGGAATCGGCCTCATCATCCTCATGTCGCTGGTGTTCGGCACGACAACCATCGCCACGTACGTTCTGCTTTGCGTGTACTCGACCGCGGGCTTACGGCGTGTCAGCCTTGGACCTCTGGAGCGCTATGGCGAGGTTCTGAGTGGCGGATTCATCGCATTGGTGGGCGTGGCGTTCTGGCTCTGGCCTGTGATTTAGCCCGATTTCTTGGGCCGTCGAACGGTCCTCACCTTGCCGCTCTTGCCCCCTCCGCAAAAGAACAGATCGCCGCCATCGGACTCGAGCCCCGAAATGCCGGTCCCGGGAGGCATCTCGAGACGCTCGAGGACCTTCTCTGTTCGAGGATCGATGCGCCGCAAATCGCTGTCATCGCCTTCCCAGGTGCCGTGCCACAGCTCGCCATCGACCCAGGTGACCCCGGTAACGAAACGGTTGGATTCGATCGTGCGAAGAATCGCCCCCGTTTCGGGATCGATTTGATGGATTTTGCGATCTCGATATTGTCCGACCCACAGCGTGCCTTCGGCCCACGTGAGGCCCGAGTCAGCGCCGCCCCCCGGCGCCGGGATCGTGGCGATGACGCGCCCGCTCTCCGGATCGAGCTTCTGGATGTGTTTCTCCGCGAGCTGATACAGATATTCGCCGTCAAAGGCCGTTCCGGCATGCGCGGCCACATCGATCGAGCGCAGCAGCTTGCCGCTCGCTGGATCGATTGCGTTCAGTTTGTCGCCGGAGGCAAACCAAATCCTCTCGCCATCATAAGTGACTCCATCCACGCGCTCGGCACCCAAAAAGGGGCCATATTCTCGAACGATCTCGGCGGCGGTTGACTTACTCATGGGGGTATCTTAGTCAATCGGCAGAGGCGCGGGGAGTAACAAAGTCGTCGCGAATCCGGGCGTCGGCGGAGTCATCCAGCGCCGCGTTCGCCCGTGCCCGAACCACTGCACCTTGCCGGCCGCCGCGAGCGATTCGAGCGCCCGTTGGACGGTGCGCTGGCTGGCTCCGAGCGCGAGGGTCAAAGCCGAGCTCGACCACGATTCACCGTCGGCGAGAAACGCGAGCACGCCCGCGTGTTTCTCCTCGACGAGGCGTGCGAGCACGACGACTTGGCGCGCGCGTCGCGGGATGAGCGCAAAGCCGCGCTTGGTCGCGTTCACGTCGGCAACTTTGCGAAGCACCACGCGAAGCCGCGCGACTTCGACTCGCAAGCGCGCGCGATGCGATTCATCCGCCACCTTCAATCGGAAGGCGCGCGCGATGAGCGCGTCCCTCGGAACATCGTTCGGCCACGCTTCGCCCAACATGCGTGCGATCGCGAACAACACCGGACGGGTGGCGAGCGACACCCGTTGGCCTTCCTGGCGCACGACATGACGGGACGCGTCCACCACCAACGCCTCCGATGCCAGCAGTGCTTCGACCTCCTCGAGCAAGAGAAGTCGCTCGCCGCCATTGCCAGTCAGGCGCGCGACGGGCGTGCCGAGCACCCGCGATGCGCTATCGACCTCCGCGCTGAGTGCCGGGATCGCGGCGCGCCGCGCCGCGATTTCGGCCCGAGCGAGCGCGGCCTGCGCCGCCTTCGCCCGCAGACGACGCATTGCGATTCCCGCGAACATGAGCTCGTGCACGGCCCTCGATGCGGCCGGAAGCGGCTCTGGGTCGAGCTGGGCGAGCGTACGCTCGGCCTCTTCCAGGCGCCCGATCAGAAGCAGGCGCCGGACCTCGAGATAGGACGCATGCGCGGCATTCACCCGGTCGCCGTGCGCCTCGAGCGTTGCCCGCGCCGCCTGCAGACCCTTTGCCGCCCAGAGCAAGTCGCGCGAGGCGAGTGCGATCTCGGCCTCTGCGATGACGCACTTCGCTCGGGCCACGGCTTCTTTCGGACCAAAGGCGCGCGCAGCCCGCCGCAAGAGTGCCTTGGCGCGGGCGAGGTCTCCGAGCTGCGCCATGGCAATGCCGCGTAGCGCGAGCGCCGCTGCGTCATCCCGCAGGGCGACCCTTTTCAATGCACCCAAGGGATCGCCCGCGGCGAGTGCGCGTGCTGCGGCGGTGATCAGCGAGTCCATCTCAATCCCGTCACATTTGTAACTCCCACCAGTCGGTGTCCGGGGCTATAACTATCTCACGAGCAACGAACGAGACGAGGTTCAACGACCATGAATACAACAGCCGAGAATGACCCCAAAAGCGGATTTCCGACGGCCAATACACCGCCGATCGTGTCGGCGCAGGAGTGGGAGGCGGCCCGTGTAGAGCTGCTGGCGAAGGAGAAGGCCTTCACCCGTGCGCGTGACGCGCTGGCGGCTGAGCGTCGCCGGATGCCGTGGCTTGCGGTAGACAAGGCGTACGTGTTCGACGGGCCGCAAGGCAAGGCGAGCCTGCTCGACTTGTTCGGCGGCCGCCGTCAGCTGATTGTCTACCGCGCTTTCTTCGAGCCGGGCGTGCACGGCTGGCCGGAGCACGCCTGCATCGGCTGTTCTCTCGGGGCCGACCAGGTGAGCCACCTCGCCCACTTGAACGCGCGCGACACGACCCTGGTGTATGCCTCGCGTGCGCCGCAGGCCGATATTGCGCGCCTCAAGGCGCGCATGGACTGGGAGATCCCGTGGTACACCCTCACCGATAGCTTCGATGCGGATTTCGGAGTGGATGAATGGCACGGCCACAACGCATTCATCCGCGACGGCGAGCGCGTGTTCCGTACCTACTTCATCAACCAGCGCGGCGACGAGGCGATGGGCAGCGTTTGGAGCTACCTGGACATGACCGCGCTCGGACGGCAGGAGTCATGGGAGAACTCGCCGCAGGGCTATCCCCAGAGCCGACCCTACAAGTGGTGGAACTGGCACGACATGTATGTCCCGCAAGCGGCACCCGATCCCACGTGGGTCAAGGTATCGGATGCCGGTGAGGCCGCCTTTCGGAAAAAAGAGGGTTAGTTCGATGAGACGCGGCGCCGTTCTTGCAGTGTGCCTTTTCGTCGCGAGCGCTGCCGTGACTATCGCGGGATGCAGGTCCATGTCGGCGATGGGTGCGATGCCGATGCCCGGCGGCTGGACGATGTCGATGGCGTGGATGCGGATGCCCGGA
>CAYRAC010000465.1:0-4102 GCA_964422045.1 uncultured Steroidobacteraceae bacterium | reverse complement strand
CCGAGGGTGTGCCCGGCTGGGTCGGCACGATTAGCTACGTCAGCGATTTGGTCGCCGCCCGCGATAATTTGCGCAAAGCGGAGACTCTGTTCACCAACACCTTCGATCAGGCGCCTCTCGGCATCGTCTATACCGATCGCAGCGGCCGGCTGCTGCGCTTCAACCCGGCGTTCTGCACGATGCTCGGTTTCGAGGCCGATGAACTCGCGAACCGCGCCCTCGACGACATCACCGGCAACGAGGATCTGACGCGCGTCGCCGCAGAACTCGATCGCCTGTGGAACGGCGAGGCGCATTTCTTGGATCTCGAGAAACGCTTCAAACGCAAGGACGGCAGCCTCTTGTGGGTTCGCACCACCACGGTCCTGGTGCGCGAACATGGCGCCACACCCGAGTACTCGGTGGAGTTCTTGCGCGATATCAGCGCGCGCAAGGAAACCGCCGCGGAATTGGAACGGGTGAACAAGCAACTGATGAGCGCCTCGCGCCAGGCCGGCATGGCGGAAGTGGCCACCAACGTCCTGCACAACGTCGGCAACATTCTAAACAGCATCAATATTTCGGCGAGCATTGTCATCGAGCGCGTCAAACAGTCGAAGGCCCCCGGGGTATCGCGGTTGGCCGCGTTGCTCGAGGAAAAAGGCGCCGCAGTCGACGATGCACGCGTACCCGAATACTTGAAAGCGCTGGGCGAGCAACTGATGAGCGATCAGAAAGTGGCGCTCGAGGAACTCGCCTCGCTGCGCGACAACCTGGACCACATCAAAGAAACCGTGGCGATGCAGCAGAGCTACGCCAAGTTATGCGGCGTCACCGAGACCATCGCGGTCGCCGATCTTGTCGAGGACAGCCTACGTTTGAACGCCGGTGCCTTCGTGCGGCACGGCGTGACCTTGCGGCGCGAATTCAACGAGGTGCCACCGATCACCGTCGACAAGCACAAGGTGCTGCAGATACTGGTGAACCTGGTGCGCAACGCCAAGTACGCGTGCGATGAATCCGGCCGGGCCGACAAGCTGCTCATTCTGCGCATCGAGCGCGCGCCTGCCGGGGTGCGCGTTGGCGTCATCGACAACGGCGTCGGCATCGCGCCGGAGAATATGCACCGCCTCTTCACCCATGGTTTTACCACCCGCGCGTCCGGACACGGCTTCGGCCTGCACAGCGGCGCACTGGCGGCGCAGGAACTCGGCGGCACGCTCAGCGTCAAGAGCGACGGCCCGGGACGCGGCGCCACCTTCACGCTCGAGCTGCCCTACGACGCCGCGGATGCCAAGCATGTCTGACGCTACGCCACCCGGCAATCGGCGCATATTGATCATCGACGATAACGCCGCCATCCACCTCGATTTTCGCAAGGTGTTGGGCGAACAAGTCGAGCACACCGCGCAAGCCGCGCTCGATGTGCTCGAGGCGAATCTTTTCGGCGATGCGGTAACCCCCGCCGCGCGCCCGAATTTCGACATCGATTCGGCGCACCAAGGCGAGGAAGGCGTCGCCATGGCGCATCAAGCCAAGATCGATGGGCGGCCGTACGCGATGGCCTTCGTCGACATGCGCATGCCGCCGGGCTGGGACGGGCTCAAGACCATCGAGCGCCTGTGGGCAACCGATCCCGACGTGCAAGTGGTCATCTGTTCGGCGCACACCGACTACGACTGGATCGAAGTCGTCGAGAGGCTCGGCCACTCCGACAAGCTGCTGGTGCTGCGCAAACCCGCCGAACCGATCGAGGTCTTGCAGTGCGCCACCGCGCTCTGCCGGAAGTGGCAAAACGACAAGCTGGTTCGAGAAAACGTGCAGCGCCTCGAAGAGGTGATCACCGTGCGCACCCGCGGCCTGGAGGCGGCGAATCAGCAGTTGCGGCACGTGGCGCTGCACGATGCGCTGACCGGGTTGCCGAATCGGGTGCTGCTCGACGATCGACTGCAACAGGCCATCGCGCATGCCGACCGCGACCTGCGCGCGTTCGCCGTGCTGATTTGCGATCTCGACCGATTCAAGCTCATCAACGACTCCCTGGGTCACCGTGCCGGCGATGAACTGCTGCAGGAGGTTGCGCGCCGGCTCAACACGGTGGTACGCGCGGCCGATACGGTGGCGCGGTTCGGCGGCGATGAGTTCGTGCTGATCGGTACTTCGATCGTCGATGCCGACGATGCCGCCGGTTTCGCGGCTCGTGTGATGGAAGTGCTGCAGGCGCCGGTGCGGATCGCCGACATCGATATTCACACGTCCGCGAGCATCGGCATCGCCATGTATCCGGAAGACGGCATTTCCACGCAGGCGCTGCTGGCGCATGCCGACGCCGCCATGTACTGCGCCAAGCAACGCGGGCGCAGCAATTCGCAGCGCTACGTCACTGGAATGAACGCCGGCACGGAAGATCGCGTGCAGCTCGAGAGCGACTTGCACAATGCCGTCGCCCTCGATCAATTCCGACTGTATTATCAGCCAAAAGTGGACATCCGAACCGGCGAGGTGCGCAGCGCCGAGGCCTTGATCCGCTGGGTGCACCCAACCCGCGGCATCGTCTCCCCCGCGGATTTCATCCCGCTCGCCGAAGACTGCGGCATGATCGGCGCCATCGGCGACTGGGTGATCCGCGAAGCGTGCCGCCAGACGCGCGCCTGGCAGGTCGCCGGCGTGCCGCTGCTGCGCATCTCGGTGAATCTATCCGCCTCGCAATTCGGCGACAGCGGCCTGGTCGACAGCATTCGCCGTGAGCTCGAGGGCGCGGCGCTCGAGGCTCGCTACCTCGAGGTCGAACTCACGGAAAGCGTGGTGATGAGCGATCCGGAGAAATCGATCGCCATTCTCGAACAATTGAGTTCCATGGGAGTGCTCATCTCGGTTGACGATTTCGGGACCGGCTACTCGAGCATGAGCTACTTGCGCCGCTTCCCGATCGACAAACTCAAGATCGACCGCGTGTTCATCGACGAGATCGTCAGCCGTCCGGAGGATGCATCGATCGTGCGCGCCATCGTCTCGCTGGCGCACAGCCTGCACCTGAAGGTCGTCGCCGAGGGGGTCGAGACGCCGGCGCAGCTGTACTTCTTGAAGACCGCCGGCTGCGACGAATATCAGGGCTATCATTTCAGCCGCCCGCTGCCGGCCGCGGAGTTCGAGCGCCTGGTTCGCGAATCGCATGCCGACGATGTACTGACCGAGGACGAGGCCGTTCGCACGCACAGCAAGCTCGCCGCGTACCGCCGAGATAGCCGCTAGCGCGCGGCGTCCGGGTTCAGTTTGCAGCTGTCGGGGTACATCTGCAGCGCCGGCACCTCGCCGCGCTGCAATTTCTGTTGCACGTCCTGCCAGTAGTCGACTTGCAATAGATCGAAATTCTCCTCGCGGAAGCAGCGTCGTGCGTAGGAGCTCTTGAGCTGCAAGCCGTGTTCCAGTTCTTCGGGCAGGAAAATTACGCCGTCCTCATAGAACCATTCCGGCACCGCCTCTTCGCCGGGCTCACGATCCGTGTTGGTGCGGATCTTGACGTCGGTGAATTTCTCCACCGCATCGTAGTCGAAGAGAAACACGCGGCCGTAGCGGCCGACACCGTAGTTTCTCGAATCCAGATCCTTGTTGAAAATATTGGTGGCGGCGTTGTTGCGAATGCATTGCCCGAGCCGCACCATGACGGCGCGGATCGCGTGGTCGTCGGCGGTTTCCAAAAAAACCGGCAGCGGCACGATTTTCAGCTGCACGATCAGCGTGCGCAGATACACGTTGTCGCCATCCACCTGCACGCTGCCGGCGGCTTGCACGCAGATTTCATCCAACAGCTTAGGATCGAACATGTCGCGATCCAGCCGCAGATTGAAGTACATGACGTTGTCGAGCATGCTGCCGGCGCGATTGATCTCATGCACCACGCGGTACTTCTCCGAGACGGCCGCGACTCCGGGGTACGCGCCCCACTTGTAGGAACTGGTCGGTTGATCGCGAATGACTTTCAGATGGTAGGCGCAGGCATCGAAGGTGAATCCGAGCGCAACCGTGCCGGGCACGCCGGGCGAGCGTTGCAGCCTGTGGCCGCGGCGCACCTGCTCGCTGATCTCGTTCAATATGGCGACCTTGCCGACATGATTGAAGCCGA
>CAYRAC010000464.1:0-4111 GCA_964422045.1 uncultured Steroidobacteraceae bacterium | reverse complement strand
GTGCGGCCTGGTGGCGCTCGAAGGCGCCGACCTGCTGACGCATGGCCTGCATTTCGGCCTCAAATTGCTGCACTTGCTGACCCAACGCGGCCATCCGCTGCCGCTGTCGAGCGCGCTGGTATTGCAGGCCCTGCGCATCCATGCTCTGTTGGTAGGCAATCCACTCAGCGCTGATCGATAGGGTCTTGGCGCCCTGCAGTAATACGGCTCGTGCAAGCTTGACCTGATCTGCAGGTCCCAAGAAGCTGGCCAGCGGGCTCACGCCCCAAAGATTCTTGTAGAGGGACGTGCGAGCCCACGCGTACGCCACCGTGCCCCCGCCACTCGGCGATCGCGCGGCGTCGCATCCATAGGTGATTTGACCAGTGGAGGTCTCATCCGGTCGAACCGGACTCGGGATGGGGTCGTCTAACGACAGTGGCGATGGATTCGCTTGCCCTCGCGGGTCGTGGCATTGCTGGTGGAATCGCGCATGCGAGTACAGCACCACGAACTCTGGGCCGCCGCGGTACTTCCCCACGACCATTTGCGCCTGCGCGCCCAGATCGTAAGTCTCGCCTTCGCGTTCATGGAACTGACTCGGCAGCGTGTACGTCGGAACTGACACGTCACCGAGGCGCACGTTGGTCCGACCGTCGGGGGACCAGAGATCCACCATCGGGCGCGCATCCGAGAATCCCATCCGGAACATGCCGCCCTTGACGGTCCAGCCGGCAGGAACCTCGAGCGTGAATGCCTTTTCCAGCGGATCAGTGAATTTCGTCCATTGGAACGTCGAGTCACCCGGGATTTCGCTCTGTGTGCCCGTAGCGCCACACGCAAATGCGGAGACTAAAATCAGCAGCACCGCCAATGTATTAGTGTTCGTCCTGCCATTCGGCATAGGACCTCCCGCGAAGCAATCAGGTTTGGCTGATGATTGCGCCGCGGCGGCCCGCTTGGCAACTTTCCGCAGGAGTGCGCTCGAGAACTGTTGGTGGGCTGCCGCGGAGCCGGTGAAGCGAGGGGTAAGCAGGGGGATGCAATCAACCTGAATCCACTCGGCTGCCGCGGAGCCCGGGTAACACGATATCGGCTCAGACAGCCAGTGCAAAACAACACTTCGTTATATCTTGATAGCGAAGCGACATTGCCTCTGCGCCGCGGCGCTGCTTGCGAATAACGTCTGTGTGAATAACCAATCGTTATTGGAAAGAGCACGTGTGCCTGCGTATCTATAGCGCCGTGACGAATGGTCCAACCCAGTCGAGCGCCCCTCAGCTCACCGACTCGCAGCAAACCTTGCGCCTTCGCCCGTTCGAGAAAGTGACCTCCGGGATCGATTTTCCGACGCTGGCGGTTGCGCTCGCGGTATACGGCGGCTATCTCGCGCTGACCTATTTCTTTCACGACATGCCGCGATGGATTGCCGCGCCGCTCGGTGCCATTTGGTTGACGTGGCATGGCTCGCTGCAGCATGAGACGATTCACGATCATCCGACACCGTGGCGGCGCGTGAATAGGGCGCTCGCAGGCCCGCCGCTGTCGCTGTGGATTCCGTACTGCCTTTATCGCGCCAGCCACCTGCAGCATCATCGTCACGGCGGTCGGCGCTTGACCGATGTCACCCACGATCCGGAGTCATTCTATGTGCGACCGGGGGCGCTGTTGCGGCACGGATCCCTGGCCGGAATTCTGTATCTTGCCAATTGCACGTTGGCGGGGCGTTTATTTTTGGGGCCCGCGCTTGTCGTATTGCGCTTTTGGGCGTCCGAGGCCAGCAAAGCGATCGCGGGCGATCGGCGCCGTAGGATTATTTGGGCACGGCATGGCGCGGCGGCGGCGATTGTTATGCTCTGGACGAGCCGGGTGTGCCACATTCCGGTCGTCGTGTATGTATTTTGTGTGGTCTACCCCAGCATATCTTTGAGTCTTTTGCGGTCATTCGTCGAGCACCGCGCCCACCCGGAACCGTCGTTTCGCACCGTGACCGTCGAAGCAAATCCGCTCTGGGCGATGTTGTTCTTGAACAATAACCTGCACATCGACCATCACGCCCAGCCTCGACTTTCATGGTATCGATTGCCCAGGGCCTGGCGCCAAATGCGCAGCCGCGCCGTGGGCGCTGGGCTGGTTTTCCAAGGGGGGTACCGACAAGTGATGGCGGCCTATCTCTGGCGAGCGGTCATCAGCGTCGAACATCCCACCATGCAGCCAGATGCTGCTGACGCGCAGCGGGTCGGCATCGAGGCCTCGCCGGCGCGATAGGGTCAAAGCCACCTCGCATCAGGCGACATGAATTAGGCAATGTCCTCGGCGCCCGCGACATCGATCACGACGATGCCAACCTTTTGCCCGGTCTCGACATAGCGGTAGGCATCCGCAAGTGCTGCGAGGGAGTATTCTCGATCGATGATTGCTTTGAATTGGCCCGCCTCCATGCGGCCTTTCAGGAAGCGAGCGAACCCACTGATGCGTCCCGGCGTCGGCATGACCACGCGGTTGCTGCGTGTGATCGACGAGCACACGGCAAGCACCAGGTTCTGCGCCCAAGGTCCGAGGTCGGTTGCAGCATAGATGCCCCCGGGCTTGAGCAGGCCGCGGCATCGGAAAAATGTAGTCTTGCCTACCGCATCGACCACGAAATCGAAGGTCTCGCCGATACCCGTGAAATCCTCGCGGGTGTAATCGATCGCGCGGTCAGCACCGATGGATTTGACAAGATCGAGATGCGCAGTCGACACGACCGCCGTCACCGCGGCGCCCGAGGACTTTGCGAGCTGTACCAGTGCGCTACCGATGGCACCCGAGGCACCATAGATCAGAATGCTGTGGCCGGGCTTCAGTTTGATCTTCGTTAGCACCGCGCTCGCGTAGAAAGCGCCTTCGCAGACCACCGCCTCGTCAAAACGCAGGTCTGCCGGCATGGAGGCGACCGCGCTCTCGGGGACGGTGACATACTCCGCGTGAGCACCATTGCTGCTCGACGGGCACATGCCGAAGACCCGCTCGCCAGGTTTGAACGAAAGCGCTGCGGCGCCGACCGCCGCAACCTCGCCGGCAAAATCCAAACCCAGGATGGTTCGATTCGGACGGAGCAGCCCATAGAAGAGCCGCATGAAGAAGGGATGGGCCCGAAGCTCGCCGCAATCCGTGCGATTGACCGTGGTGGCGCGGACCCGAATCAAAAGCTCGTTTGCGGCCGGCGTCGGTTTTGGCGTGTCGACTATCCGCACAACATCCGGTGATCCGTATCGTGTGTTGACAGCCGCTTTCATAAAGTCCTTTGCTACCGTCTCTGGATGATAAGGCAACGGCCATGCGCAGTGACGGCTATTCCGAACGCGTGCCCTATATTCCTCGATGCCGGGCTTGATCTGCCGGTATCATCGCTATTTTGTGCGCGCCGCAGATTCATTCGGCGATGCGGGGATATGTCATGAAATCTGGAAAAATCGAGCCGGTCATCGCGCTGCTGCTCAGGTGTTCCGCGCGCATCGTATCTGTCAAACGCTGCGCAGCGGTGGCATAGAAGTCTGGTTCGACCGGAACGAGCTGCGGGGCGGTGAGCTCTGGGACCGGCAGATCCGCACGCAGATCCACGATTGCGCGCTGTTCGTTGCGGTGATTTCCGCGAACACCCAGGCGCGTCTCGAAGGCTATTTTGCAATGGACACGTCTGCCGGCCGGGGAGACTCCGCCGTCTTTTGTCGCGCGCGTGAGCTTTCGCGCAAAAGGATGTCAATCTCTGGACCATCAAGGGAGACCCGTTGCTGAAGAATTTGCAGAGCGACCCGCGCTACCAGGACTTCTTGCACAAGATGAATCTGCCGCAATGAACGCGCCGGCGGCTGGGAAGCGGCACGTCGGATTCGAATGCTGCGCCCGGTCGGGCAGCGCTCATCGAGACCGCTTGGTTTTCTTGGCCGGTTTCGCCATCTTTTTCTCGGGCGCGTCCAGCAGCCGCGGGTCGGGGACGTCGTGGACGTTGCCGGCGACCACGTCCGCGCGCAACGCCTGAAGCCATGTTTGGTCGAGCCGCCGCTGCGCGGCGAGATGATCCAGAAGATGGAGCCCGCCGCTCGATAGGAACGGCGCGAGGCGTCGGCTGACTTCGGCCACTTCGCGGGTG
>CAYRAC010000463.1:0-4113 GCA_964422045.1 uncultured Steroidobacteraceae bacterium | reverse complement strand
GATGCTGCAACGTTTGCATCACCACGCAATATTGCTCCGTTTTCGCCTGTAACGCGCTCAACTGCTCCGCCGTTGCCTGCGGCGCGCGGACGTCGAAAGTGACTCGGATGTCCTGAAATCCGACCGGCACGTCTTTCGACAGACCCAGCGTACCCTGCAGGTCCAAATCGCCCTCGACGCTGACGTTGATGGCCTCGGTAGGGATTCCCATGGCGGAAGCTACCATCTGGCAAGTGATCTGCGCACAGGCAGCCAGCGCACCCAGCAGCAGGTCTCCGGAACAAGCGCCCGTGCCTGCGCCGCCCACTCCTTTGTGAGCTTGAGCGTTGTAGATCGCGCGCCCCAGGTCGATCGAGCAGGAGATGGGCGCGTCGGCCTGCTTGCCGTTCGCCGTCAGAGTAATCACGGAACTTGCCGGGTCTTGCCGATACTGGTCTTTTAGCGGCCGCTGCACCGATCGAATATCCATGAACTGCCTCCGAAGTCTGGGGTATTATAAACGCACTCCGGGGTTTCGGCCGCCGAGTCCATTGCGATCGGAAAGTCCAGAATTCAAAGTTAATAGCGCGGCGGCGAGCGATCAATGCCTGGCCGACCAGCCGCTGCGCCAGCGAGGTTGATGAACCTGCCGCTCATGCCAGATTCCGTGTCGTGCACCTTGTCGCCGGGCACGCGGCTTGGGAATTACGAGATCCTTCAGCAACTGGGCGCCGGGGGCATGGGCGAGGTATACCGCGCCAGAGACACCCGCCTCGACCGTGAAGTCGCTATTAAGACCCTTTCCGTGGTACTCCTTGCTCAACCGGAAGCCGTGGCACGCTTTGAACAGGAAGCCCGTTCCGCCAGCGCGCTCAATCATCCCAACATCGTCACGATTTATGAGCTGGGGCATGTGAACAGCACACATTACATTGCCATGGAACTGGTGAACGGCGAGACGCTACGGCAGGCGCTCGCGTCTGGCCCGATTCCATTTCGCAAATCGATCGCCCTTGCGGCGCAGATTGCAGACGCTCTCGCCAAAGCGCACGAAATTGGTGTGGTTCACCGCGATTTGAAGCCGGAGAACCTGATGGTTTCTGTCGACGGCACGACCAAGGTGCTGGATTTCGGTCTGGCGAAACTGCGTAAGCTCGATCACGCTCAGAACTCGGATGCGACCACCACCATTACCGAGCATGGAACGTTGATGGGAACCGTGGGCTACATGTCGCCGGAGCAAGCGACCGGCGGTGAAGTCGATTTTCGTAGTGACCAGTTTTCGTTCGGATCGGTGCTCTACGAGATGGTCACCGGGCTTCCCGCGTTCCGCAAAAAGACTCATGCAGAAACGACGGCGGCAATCCTTCGCGATGAGCCCGAGCGCTTGGGCGCCAGAATGCTTCAGGCGCCGGCTCCATTCATTTGGATCGTGGAGCGTTGCCTGGCCAAGGATCCGAAAGATCGCTATGCATCCACACGAGACCTGGCTCGCGACCTCGCGGCGGTGCGCGACCGCGTCGCCGATGCGCCTGGCCGCGAATCGGAGCCTCGCCCCAACAAGCTGCCACTGCAACGCACCGCATTCATTGGACGGGAACACGAAGCAGCGGGTCTCCGTCAGCTCCTGAGCGGCGTGGATGTACAGCTTGTGACCCTCACCGGTCCGGGAGGCATCGGGAAGACGCGGCTGGCCTTGCAGGTAGCGGGCGAAATCGCCGACCAGTTTCCAGGCGGCGTGTGCTATATCCCTCTGTCGACGATTAGTGAAGGTGGTTTGCTCGCTTCGACAATCGCGCAATCCGTGGGCGTCGGCGAAGCCGGAAATAAGTCGCCACAGCAAAGCTTGATAGAGTACGTGGGCGGCCTGAGCCAGCCGATGCTCCTCTTGCTCGACAACTTCGAGCACCTCGTCTCCGCAGCGCCGCTGGTGGCACAACTGCTGACTGCCGGCCCGAAACTCAAGGTGGTGGTCACGAGCCAAGCACCGCTTCATGTCTACGGCGAACATGAATTTCCTGTGCCACCGCTTGCGCTGGCCGACCCCAGGTCCATTCCGCCTCTGGAAGTACTTTCCCGTCTTCCAGCGATCGCGCTCTTTGTAGCACGCGCGAAGGCTGTGAAGCACGAATTCGCATTGACCAAGGAAAACGCCCCCGTAGTAGCGGCCATTTGCGCTCGACTGGACGGTCTGCCCCTCGCTATTGAACTGGCCGCGGCCCGCATCAAACTGCTTTCGCCGTCCGCCATGCTGGCTCGTCTCGAAGGCCTTCTGAACCTGTTGACCGGCGGTGCTCGCGATCTGCCGAGCCGGCAACAAACTCTTCGCGGCACCGTCGACTGGAGCTACGGGCTGCTGAATGCCGCAGAGCAAACTCTGTTCCGGAGGCTCTCCGTATTTGCCGGTGGATGCACGCTGGAAGCCGTGGAAGCCGTGTGCGACACCAAGGGCGACCTGGGCCTCGACGTACTCGACGGCATGGCTTCGATGGTCGACAAGAGCCTGGCGCAGCAGGTGGAGCAGACGGACACCGAAACCCGGTTCCGCGTGCTCTCGACCCTCCGGGAGTACGCTCTCGAACGTCTCGCCAAGAGCGACGATGAATCTGCGACCCGTCGGGCCCATGCTGCTTATTACCTCGTGCTGGCCGAAGAGGGTGCCGAGGACATAGGCGCTCACCCCGAATGGCTCGACCGTTTTGAAGCTGAGCACGACAATTTCCGCGCGGCGCTCGATTATCTAATCAAGACTGGGGATGCCGACTGGGGCCTCCGTCTTGGTACCGCTCTGTTCCGCTTCTGGGAAACACGGGAACATCTAACGGAGGGTCGTAACGCCATTGCCAGGGTCCTGGCGCTGGAAGGAACCGCGGCTCGTCCCAAGCTTCGCGCGCGCCTTCTGTTTGCCGGTGCAGTTCTGGCGAGCGAGCAGGGAGATTATGGCTCAGCGCAGCCGATGTTCGAAAACAGTCTCGATACCTGCCTCGATCTGGACGATAAGCGCGGCGTCGCCGTCGCACTGAACGCGATGGCTGTGATCGCTCGCGACCGTGGCGACATTGCCACTGCCACGTCACGCTTCGAGCGGTGTGTGGCAATGTGGAAGGACCTCGGCGATCCCGCTGACTTCGCCCGAGCGCTCAGCAACCTCGCCAGCGTGAAAAAGTTGCAGGGCGAATATGAGCGCGCATCCTCTCTTTACGATGAGTGTCTAACGATCTTCCGCCAGGTTGGGGATGTCGCCGGTGCCGCCTGGACGTTGAACTACCAGGGCGACGTCGCGCGGGGGAAAGCGGACTTCGTGGCCGCTCGTTCATTTTGCGAACAGAGTCTGTCGGAGTTTCGCGGGCTGGGTGACAGCTGGGGAATTGCGAGCACCCTCTCTGATTTGGCGAGTCTAAGCTGCGATCAGGGTAACGACTCGGAGGCTCGCCGCCTTTACGGCGAAAGCATCAAGGTGTTCCAAGAGTTGGGTCACAAACGCGGCATCGCGAGGGCGCTCGAATGTCTCGCCGTAAGTGCTGCGGCCCAATCGAACGCCGAGTTATCGCTACACCTGGCAGGAGCTGCCGCCGCGCTTCGGCAAAGATTGGGCGCTCCGCTCGCGCTCGCCGAGCAAACCAAGGTTGAGAAGGCCCTGGAATTTGCGCGTCGAACGCTCGGCAATGCTGCAGGAACGGCGTGGATGGAAGGTTGGGCGATGCCGATTGAGCAAGCCATCCACGAGGCGCTCAGCTGCGACGCGGAATCAGATCCTCGGACTCGAAACTCCGCTTAAGTCAATTTGCAGTGCTGGGATCGATGAGGCGACGCACGGCTGAGATGCGATTCGCCGGCAAACCTCCGCGGCGTGCGTGTTCGCGAACCGTTTCCTCGTCCGGCGCCAGGTACACACAATAAACTTTATCGCCGGTGACGTAGGAGTGGAGCCATTTGATTTCCGGTCCCATATCCTTCAGCACGCCCACCGACTTTCTGGCCACTGCCTGCAGTTCCGCATCAGACAAACTGCCTGCGCCCGGGATTTCCCGCTCGATCACGTATTGGGGCATGGCTACCTCACCGAACAGTGATAGTAGCAGATTTTAACGTTCACTTTACATGTTTACTAGTTAGTCAAAGCCTCTAAGCGTG
>CAYRAC010000462.1:0-4119 GCA_964422045.1 uncultured Steroidobacteraceae bacterium | reverse complement strand
GCGAGACGGGTTCAAGCCCTTGGCCGCCGAGCTCGAACGCATCGCCTCCGCCCGCAACGTGCACGCGATCGGCCCGCTGCTGGCCCATCTGGACCGGATCGGCGTGTCGACCCCGATCGGTACCTACGTCTCGCCCGATTCGAAGAAGTCCACCGAGTATGCCTTTTGGTTGACCCAAGGCGGACTCGGGCTGCCGGACCGCGACTATTATCTGAGCGACGATGCGAAGCTGGTCGAATTCCGCCGCCAATACCGCGGGCATGTCGAGAGAATGTTGCGGCTGTTGGGCGAGAAGCAGCCCGCAAAGGAAGCGCAAGATATCGTCGCTCTCGAGACCGCGATGGCCAAGATACAGTGGACGCGGGTTGCGAACCGGGACCCGCAAAAGACCTATAACCCAGAGACACCTGCGCAGCTGGCGGCGCTTGCGCCCCGCATCGACTGGACGGCGTACTTGCGCGAGGCCGGCGTGTCCGCCGCGCCGCCGCTATTGGTAGTGCGTCAGCCTGACTATCTTCACGAATTGTCGGCCCTGATCGAGGACACGCCGCTGGAGGATTGGAAGCATTATCTGCGATTTAGGTTACTGTCGAGCAGCGCGCCCTTTCTGCCCAAGGCATTCGCCGAGGAGCACTTCGACTTCAACGAACACATCTTGCGCGGCACCCCGCAGATTCGCGAACGTTGGAAACGCGGCTGCGAGCTGGTTGACCGGCTGATCGGGGAGGCATCCGGAAAACTCTACGTGGCGAAGTATTTCCCGCCGCAAAGCAAGGCGCGCATCGACGATCTAGTCGGAAACTTACTCAAGGCGTATGCGCAGAGCATCGACCAATTGGAGTGGATGAGCGCGGCGACCAAAGTCGAGGCGCGCGCGAAGCTGCGAAAGATCAATGTCAAGATCGGCTATCCCAATCAATGGCGGGATTATTCAAAATTGACCATCCGCAGCGCGGATCTATTGGGCAACGTGATTCGCGGCCGTGAATTCGAGTCGAACCGGAATCTCGCGCACTTGGGCGGCCCCATCGACCGCAACGAATGGCGCATGACGGCGCCGACGGTCAACGCGTACTACAACCCGGCCATGAACGAGATCGTATTTCCGGCCGGCATCCTGCAGCCGCCGGCGTTCAATCCGGCGGCGGACGCCGCGTTCAACTACGGCTCGACCGGAGCGACCATCGGCCATGAGATCAGTCACGGCTTCGACGATCAAGGCAGCCAGTTCGACAGCGACGGCAATCTGCGCGATTGGTGGACGGCCGAGGACCATGCGAAGTTCAAAGCCAAGACCGATATGCTGATCAAGGAATACGATGCATTCGAACCGGTTGCGGGTTTTCATATCAATGGGTCGCTGACCCTCGGTGAGAACATCGCCGATATCGCCGGAATCGAAATCGCCTACAAGGCTTACATTCATTCGCTCGAAGGGCGTGCGCCGCCCGTGATCGACGGGATGACGGCGGATCAGCGCTTCTATATCGGATACGCCCAGAGCTGGTTAGGCAAGATACGCGAGGCCCGCTTGATCGAGCTACTGAAGTCCAATCCGCATTCGCCGCAAAAGTACCGTGTGAACGGCGTCGTCGTGCACATGCCGAGTTTCTACAGCGCGTTCTCGGTTCTGCCGACAGACAAGATGTACTTGGCGCCCGAAGGGCGGGTGTCGCTTTGGTAAGTCTCTGCGCTGGGCTATATTGTGAACCATAGCGCCGGGCAGGGAGTCGACCATGTCAATGCGAGCAGTGCAAGTTGTGAGTGCCAATGGTCCGTGGCAGCTGGTAGAGCGCGAGGTGCCGCAGCCGGGCGTGCGCCAAGTCCGCATCAAAGTGCAGGCCTGCGGTATCTGCCACAGCGATTCGATCACCAAGCTCGGTGTTTTCCCGGGCATTCAATATCCGCGCGTGCCGGGGCACGAAGTGGTCGGCGTCATCGATGCAATCGGCGCGGAGGTGCCGGATTGGAAGTTGGGTGCAACGGTCGGTGTGGGCTGGCACGGCGGCCACTGCGGGCACTGCCACTCCTGCCGTCGCGGTGATTTCATCACCTGCTCGACCGGCCAAATTCCGGGTATCTCTTACGATGGCGGATACGCCGATTTCATGATCGCACCGTTCGAGGCGCTCGCCTCGGTTCCGCAGGAATTGTCGTTCGCGGATGCGGCGCCGCTGCTGTGCGCCGGCATCACCACATTCAATGCGTTGCGCCACAGCGGGGCGCAGTCGGGTGATCTGGTCGCGATACTGGGCATCGGCGGTTTGGGGCACTTGGGAGTGCAGTTTGCCGCCAAGATGGGTTATCGCACGGTCGCCATTGCCCGCGGCGCCGATAAGGAACCCTTGGCTCGCGAGCTGGGTGCGCATCACTACATCGACAGCACGGCGCGAAGCGTTGCCAAGGCGCTGACCAAACTCGGCGGCGCGCGAGTGATCCTGGCGACGGCGACCGATTCGAAATCGATGAGCGCCGCGATCGGCGGATTGGGGATTGACGGCAAGCTGATCATCGTCGGCGCACCGAGCGAGCCGCTGGAAATTTCCCCGCTCACCATGATCATGGGTCGACGCTCCATTCAAGGCTGGCCGTCGGGCACTGCGCCGGATTCGGAGGACACGCTGGATTTCAGCGTCCTCTCGCAGGTTCGTCCGAAGATAGAAACCTTTCCGCTCGAGCGTGCGCCCGAAGCCTACGAGCGCATGATGAGCGGCAAGGCGCGGTTTCGGGTGGTGCTCACCATGGACGGCGTCAAATGACATACCACATAGCGCCGCTGCGACAGTCGGAGCGGGAGCGATGGACCCAGCTGTGGAGCGAATACCAGGTTTTCTACGGCGTCGAGCTGCCAACCGCGGTTACCGAGAGTCTCTGGCAGCGCCTGCACGGCGGCCGCGTCAAAGGTCTCGGTGCCCGTGATTCGGCCGATAAGCTGCGCGGCATCGTCCATTTCCTGTTTCACGAGGACACCTGGTCGACCGCACCCGCGTGTTACTTGCAAGACCTTTACGTCGATCCCACGACACGCGGCACGGGATGCGGCCGCCAGTTGATCGAAGCTGTCGCGCGCGCAGCCAAGACGGTGGGCGCCAATCCGCCTTACTGGTTGACTCATGAAACAAACAGCGTCGCGCGGCAGCTGTACGACCGTCTCGGGAAGAACCAGGGATTTATTCAGTATCAGTACGCACCGACCGGTTAGTGGGCGAGCAGTTTAAAAAAACGCCCTGCGGATTCGCGTATTGGTGGCGGCCGCGGCAATGTGCGCACCCGTCCTCGGCGTCGCACAGTCGCAACCCTCACCCGATGACCAATACCAGCGCGGTCCGGACTCGCTGCCGCAGGCAGGAGTGCCGAAGGGCAAGGTGTTCGATTTCATTTTCGACCAGTCGCGAAGCTCGCGACATTGCCTGGAAGCGCATCATGTAATGCGTCTAGGCACTAGGAAACGGCTGTATCCACGGGAACGCTTCCTTTGCCAACACCTGGGTGGGTTCCAAGGACGGCCCTCGGCCGATCACCCGTTGCGAATGACCACATGTGCAGTGCAGCGTGTGGAAGGTCGCGACGGGGATATTTGACGGGACGAAGAGGGCTTCTCCGCAACGGTGGCATGGCGTGACCATCACTCAACTCCTAAAAAGAACCAGTTTTCGCCAATGAATTCGGGCGACGCTGCAAACCAGGTATCCCAAGATCTTGTGTCCACGGGACTCACTCGGGCGGAAGTATAACGCGCTTATTCCGGCAAGAATGTAAATTCTATAATCATCATTTTATTCAATATTATCATACAGTTACGGAAGTTTTCGATTAAGACTGGTGCATGTCGGCGCGGCGGCGCCAAGAATATATGTCAAATCAATATCTTGTGTTTTGCAACGAAGAATCTCGTTGAGCTGAGCGGGCGGCTGGGCGCGCCCCAGCGAACATATCGTCTTTCATGGTGCTTGCGCGCTCACCGCGGCGAAACGAACAAAGCTGTACGTTTCTCTTCTGGTAGGAGATTAAAAGGAGTTTCAATGAAGATCAGAATTTCGGCACTCGTCGCGGCCGCAGGTTTGTCCGTCGCATCGATGTCGGCGCACGCGGCGGTCAATGCCTTCCTCACGATTGATG
>CAYRAC010000461.1:0-4130 GCA_964422045.1 uncultured Steroidobacteraceae bacterium | reverse complement strand
CCTGGAGGCAAAACTCTTGAGTGATGCGATGCCGCAATGGTTCGACAGCTTGATGAGCAACATCAAAGCAGGCGATGTGCGAACCTTCAACGACAATCTGTGGGAACCGTCGAGCTGGCCCGCACATGCACAGGGGGTCGGGTTTATGGAGGCGCCGCGCGGTTCGTTAGCACATTGGATTGTCATCGATAACGGCAAGATCGCCAATTATCAGGCGGTGGTACCGACCACCTGGAACGCCGGTCCGCGCGATGCCGCGGGGATCGAGGGTCCCTATGAAGCCGCCCTCAAAGGTCATCTCATTCACGACCCCAAACGACCGCTCGAAATCCTGCGCACCGTGCACAGCTTCGATCCGTGTCTGGCCTGTGCGGTACATGTTCTGGATGCCAACGGCGAAGAACTGATCCAGGTCAAGATTCAGTAACCGCCGTCGCCTGGCATGAGCAAAGCACGCGCGCGGATCGATTTGTTGTTGCTGCACGCGCCCAGCGTTTATGATTTTCGCGAACGAGCCATCCTGTACGGCCCGGTCAGCGACATGGTGCCCTCCTCCACCGTATTTGAAATGTACCCGCTCGGATTCTTGACGATGGCGAGCTATTTGCACGATCGGGGCCTTGAAGTGCGAATCGTCAACCTGGCGCTTCGCATGATGAACAGCAGACGTTTTGATGTCCCCAAGTTCTTGGCCAAGCTTCGGCCGAGTGCCATCGGCATCGACTTACATTGGCTGCCACACGCGCATGGTGCGCTCGAAGTGGCGCGCATCGCCAAGGAGCTGCATCCGACTACTCCCCTCATCATGGGCGGATTGTCTGCGACTTATTTTCATCGCGAACTAATCGACTACCCGCAAGTCGATTACGTGCTTCGCGGGGACAGCACCGAGCCGCCGCTGCATCAGCTGCTGCTGGCACTCAAGAGCGGCACGCCGCTCGATGCAATCCCGAACCTCACTTGGAAAGATACTGGTGGAGTTCATGTCAATCCCTTGAGCTTTATGCCGATGAGTTTGGACTACGTGGACTTGCGACCTGACTTGATGGTCGAGATGGCGATGCGCTATCGGGATCTCGAGAGTACCTTGCCGTTCAACGGTTGGTGGAGTAATCCCATCACCGCCGTCTTTACGGTCAAGGGCTGTGCATTCGAGTGCGTGACCTGCGGAAGTTCCGCGACCGCCTGTGTGCACGTGACGAAACGTCAAAAGCCTGTCTATCGAGGGCCGGCCAGCCTGGTTTCCAACATGCAAGACATTGCCCGCCTTACTCATGCCCCCATCTTGCTGGTGGGTGATCTTTTGATGGGAGGGACGGAGCACGCGGCATCCGTACTCGAGCGCTTACGCGTCGCGGACCTGCCGAATAATATCGTGTTCGAGTTCTTCGCCCTGCCGCCGGTCTCTTTCTTGAGGGAGATCGATCGGTGTGTGCGAAATTGGAGCATGGAATTCAGCCCCGAGAGCCACGAGCAACTGGTTCGTGACGCTCAAGATGGTGAGAGCGGCTACACCACGGCGGACATGGAAAACCTCATCAAAGAGGCGGTGAGTTTGCGCTGCTCACGCATCGATATATTCTTCATGATTGGACTACCCGCCCAAACCAAGGCCTCGGTGAAGGCAACCGTCGAGTACTGCGGACATTTATTCCAACTGGGCGACAAGCGGCTCTCCTGTTTCATCTCGCCGATGGGACCATTCATCGACCCGGGAAGTCGCGGTTTCGAGCAACCGGAGCGGTTCGGCTACCGGCTGTTCGCAAAGACCTTGGAACAGCACCGGCAGCTCCTCATTAAGCCGACCTGGGAGCTCATCCTGAACTATGAAACGCAGTGGATGACTCGACGCGAGCTCGTGGACGCGACCTACGACGCGGCGGAGCGCCTGAATGAGCTCAAAATGCAGCATGGTCGATTGTCGACGCGTCGCGGTAGAGGTGTCGCTGCCGGCATCGCCGCGGCCCGCGCGCTGCGAGCCCGGCTCGATGAGGGCATCGCGCGCGGCGACATCGGCGCGGTTGCCGAGCAACTCAAAGGCGAGATCAACCGCTTCAGTGTTTCCACCGTGTGCGACAAGCGCGAACTATTCTGGCCCCGTCGGGTGTTCAATTTCCGAATCTCGGAGATCGCGCGAATCGTCGGGAGCTATTTCAGCGGGCGCAACAGGGCGCCGGTGATCGCGGCCCCTCGATCCTGAGGCAGCGTGTGCGCCACGCCTTGGTGGCAGTCGATGCAGGTCATCCCGTCCTGCTTCAACGATTGATGGGCGCTCGCGGCCTCGGGCGGCTGCTTGGCAAAGGCCATTTGGCTCGGGGTGTGACAGCTGCGACACTCCGCAGAGTCGTTGGCCTTCAGCTCAGTCCATATTTTCTGCGCTAATTGCATGCGGTGCGCTTCGTACTTGGCGGGCGTGTTGAGTTCTCCGCGCATGTGGCCCCAAACCTCCGCATAGGCCTGGATGTGTCGCCACATACCGGCAACGAAGGTCGGTGGGACATGGCAATTGCCGCAACTCGCTTGGATACCGAGCGGGTTCGAGAAGTGCACGCTACGCGTCAACTCCTGGTAAGGCTGTTGCATCTCGTGACACGAGGTGCAAAACGAGTCCGTTTCCGCGTACTTGACGCCGCCGCTGAAACTGGCCCAGAAAATGATACCTGCAACGAAGGCAAGCAGTGCACCGGCAGGAACGCCGAATAACCACCATCGCCGTGGTCGCCGCCAGAGCCACGCAAAGAATCCACGCTGCAGCAGGGGCGAAGAGTTCATTGGGGACTCGAGCGGCTGGATACGGTCATTGTGTTCGTTCTCTAGAAGCTACAAGCGCCGCATTGGCTTTAATTCAGAAGCGACTTGCGCGCGATCGGCGGATGCTAATGGATCGAGCAATACGGCACTGTACGTTACCGAACAGACCTGGATCCTGCCGAGCGGTATTTTTGCGATCGACGCGGCGAGCCAAGCTCGCTGCCGCTTGTCGTCCGTGTTGCTTGCTCTTGAGGGAGAGTGTCGTATGGATCGCGCGAAAGGGTTTCACCCAATACTTAGCCGCGCGCTGCCACACGCGATGTGGATCGTGCTTTTCACCGCGTGGTTGAGTGCATGTTCCGGGACGACCGGGGCCTCAGGCCCCGCGGGCTCTCCGGGCACCACCGGCGCGACCGGCCCCACAACAACCGGGTCCGCCCTCAATATCAGCACCGCCACCACCATTACAGGCAAAATCCTCAGCGTCGTCATCGCAGGGCCGCCGGTCGTAAAATTCCAACTCACCGATCAAAACGGCGCCTTCCTGCAAGGATTGCCCGCCGCAGATATCGGTTTTGCGATTGCGCAACTGGTGCCCGGTCAAAACGGCTCGTCAAGCCAATGGAACTCCTACATTTATGGAACAGTTGCTCCGGGCGCCTGCCCCGCCGGAGTCAGTGCCTGCGCGACGACACCCACCACACAAGCCACCGTTGAGGCTGCTTCTACGGGCGCTTTGGTCGATAACGGGGATGGCACCTACCAGTATACGTTTAAGAAGGACATCACGACGGATCCTAATGTCCTGTACAACGCTACGCTGACACACCGCGTAGGTTTCGAGATCCGCAATCTCGTACAGGCCAATAATGCTGCCTTCACATTTCAGCCATCGACCGGCGCAACAACCGGCATCTTCAGTCGCGAAATCATCGATACCGCCACCTGCGACACCTGCCATACGGCATTGAGTGCCCACGGAGGCGCTCGGGTCGAAACGCAGTACTGCGTGATGTGCCACAACCCGGGCACCGTCGATCCTAACAGCGGCAACACGCTCGATATGAAAGTGATGATCCACAAGATACATACGGGCAACGCACTTCCGAGCATTCAGACAGCGACCACGCCCAACACCACTCCTACCCTGGGGATTGGATACTGGATCGTCGGATACGGCGACTCTCTTTCGAACTTCAACACGGTTGTCTTTCCGCAGGACACGCGCAACTGCACGACCTGCCACAGTCAGACCAGCCCGAATCTGACCGAGGCCGCCAATTACAAGACGGTCCCGACGATGGAGGCCTGCGGCGCATGTCACGACAACGTCAACTTCGCGACGGGCGCCAATCATGGTTCCGGCATCGTCGCCAACG
>CAYRAC010000460.1:0-4137 GCA_964422045.1 uncultured Steroidobacteraceae bacterium | reverse complement strand
CGGCCGGCAGCACCGCTTGGTTGATGCGCTCGATCAGCCGCTGCCGCACCCAGTAGTCTTCGTAGCCGTCGCGAAACAACACGGTGATCAAGGACAGGCCGAAGGTGCTCGATGAACGCATCAGGAACAGCCCCGGGGTGCCGTTGATCTCGCGCTCGAGCGGCACGGTGATCAACTGTTCGACCTCTTCTGCGGCCAGCCCCGGTAGCTGGGTCGTGACCTGCGCAGCGACATCGCCGAGCTCGGGATACGCTTCGACCGAGAGGGTTTCCCAGGCATAGACGCCGTAGGCGGCACACAGCGCAGCCAGAATGAACACCGCGATGCGTCGATGCAGGCAGAATTCGACGAATTGGTCAATCATTCAGCAGAATTCCGCCTCTCACGACCACCTGCTCGCCGGCGGCAACGCCGGAGCGGATGGCGACGGAAGATCCCTCCTCGATCGAGGTGTCGACGTCGCGACGCTCGAACGTCCACGGCGCCGTGGCGACGAATACGCTGGTTCGATCGTTGTTCATCAACAAGGCCGAGCTCGGCAGCACCACCTGCGATTGCGCCGCTCCCGTCAATGTCACGGTCGCAAACATGTTCGGCTTGAGCGCATAGTCGCGGTTCGCGAACGCAATCCTGATCTTGTTGCGGCGCGAATCGGGCTCGATGACCGCGGAGACGAACAACACCTTGCCGTGCAGGGTGCGATCCGGATAGGCAACGAGTTTGACTTCTGCATCCTGATTCTTGGCGACCTCAGCCACATTCTTTTCCGGGACCATTGCCGTGATCCACACCGTGCTCAAATCGGCCACGCTCATGATGGGCTGAGTCGGATCATTGATCATGCCGCCGGCAGCGACCGCCAGGGTCGTGACGCTGCCCGCAACCGGCGCGCTCACCGACAGCAGGCGCGATGCTCGATCGCCGCGCGCTATCCCCAGCGTCTTCAAGCGCGCCTCGGTGCGGGTGTACTCGGCGGCCGCCTGCGCGTGATCGCTGCGCGCCTGATCCAAATCGCGATCCGACGCGACGCCGATCTTGTTCTGCGCCTCTTGCCGCTCGAGATTCTTTTGCGTCAGGCGGGCGCTGTCGGCCGCCTTGTCGTCGTCGTCGTAGGCTTGCCCCAGATCCGGGGAATCGACGATGGCCAGCACCTGGCCTTGCGTCACCCGATCGCCGAGGCCCACCTTGAGCGCAACCACGCGTCCGCTCAGCGGGGTCAGTATGCTGACGGTGCGCGCCGGATCGGATTCGACCACCCCGGGCAGCAGCAATCTCCCACCGATCGACTGCAGGGCCGCCGGCATGACGCTCAATCGACTGCGCAAGGCCGAGCCTTCGGGAACCGTGATCTTATCGCCCTGCCGCACCATCAAGTCCGGCGCAGAGTCGGCTTTCTTGCCGCCGCGGAGCAGGCCAAAACCGCCGCTCCAGACCAATGCGAGGAACAGCAATCCGAGGGCTGCACCGCCCCACAGAAAGGCATTTCCCCGCGCCGTGGGTCCATGTTCGTTTATCGGCATGACGATTCCCTACAATAATGCCGCTCTGTGACAGTTAGAGCGTGGGCGATGCTATGCCTCTTCCCTTATCCTGTCTAGGGGGATAGGATGCGCCATGGTGTTGAAATGACCCACAAGTTTCCCGCGATCGCCAGCCGCTTGAAGCGCGCCCAAGGTCACCTCGCGGCCGTGATCGGCATGCTCGAGTCCGGGCGCCCATGCCTCGAACTCGCGCAGCAGCTGCACGCGGTCGAGAAGGCCATCGGCAATGCCAAGAAAGAGCTCATCAAAGACCATATTCACCACTGCATGGAGGAGACTTCCGAAGCGCTGCCGCGCGAGTTTCGCGAGCTGATCAAGGAGTTTCAAGGGGTCACCAAGTATTTGTAGAGACATGCGCCTGATCTTTCTCGTCTGCATGTTCGCCACTGCAGCCGCAGGCGAGGAGCCGGCGGCACAGAATTTCGCGGTGCACGGCCAATTCACCTACGTGGAACAGGAAACCTCCGACTTCAATGCCCCCTACGCCGGCACCAACAGCCTGTCGCCCGACCGCGGCGCCGAGACCACCGATTTGACGCTGTACTTGGGTGCGCATCTGTGGCGCGGGGCCGAGGCGTGGATCGACGGCGAAATCGATCAGGGATTCGGTCTCGATGACACCCTGGGCGCAGCCGGGTTTCCGAGCGGTGAAGCCTACAAAATCGGCAAGGATCAGCCTTATTTGCGTCTGCCGCGATTGTTCGTACGCCAGACTTTCGATCTCGACGGCGAGCGCGCGGCCGTTGCGGCTGCGGCGAACCAATTGGGCGGTTCGCACAGCGTCAATCGGCTCGAGTTCACCATCGGCAAATTCAGCGTCGCGGATCTGTTCGATGCGAATCAATACGCGCACGATCCGCGCGCCGACTTCTTCAATTGGGCCGCCATCGACGCGGGCACATTCGACTACGCGGCGGATGCCTGGGGTTATACCGCGGGCGCCGCGCTCGAGTGGTACCAAGGCGCATGGACTTTGCGCGGCGGATTGTTCGATCTGTCGACCGTGCCGAACAGCGTGCATCTCGATCCCGGATTCCACGAATTCCAAGCGGTGCTCGAATTGGCAAGACGCCTCGAAATCGCCGCCCTCCCCGGCTCCGCGTCGCTGACCGTCTTCGACAGCCGCGGCCGCATGGCATTGCTCGATGAATACGTGCAGCGCGCCGCGACCGCGGGCGCCGCGGTCGATATCGCGGCGCTGCGCCGCTATCGCGGACGCATCGGTGCGAGTCTCGATTTCGCGCAACAATTGTGGCCCGACCTCGGCGTGTTTGCGCGCATCGGCAAGGCCGGCGGCAATGTCGAGACGTACGAGTTCACGGATATCGATCGCAGCGAGTCGCTGGGAATATCGCTGCAAGGCACTCACTGGCGGCGCGCGGATGACAGCGTGGGACTGGCGTTGATCGACAACGGCATCTCGGCCGCGCGCGAACGATTCTTGAACGCCGGCGGCCTCGGCATTCTCGTCGGCGACGGGCGGCTGCCGCGTCCAGGCCCCGAGCAAATCATCGAGACTTACTACTCGTTCGCCCTGTTCGCGGCGGCGCATCTCAGCGTCGATTACCAATGGATCGATCACCCGGCGTATAACCGCGAGCGCGGCCCGGTGTCGCTGGTTGCGCTACGTCTGCACGCGCAGTTCTGAAGGCGGCGTGGCGTTGCGCGGGCTGGCGCGAGTGCTCAAACCTAGTGCATAGTTCACGAACTTTCGCCGCAAGGCTCATCGGGATTCGTGACATGAAACTGAAATTCTTCGTGGGAACGCTCCTTGCCGCACTCGCTTGCGGTGGTTTCGGCAGCGCGCTCGGCGCCGATCTCGCATCGCTCACCAATGCCGATGCATCGGCGGGCTTGAAGAAGGCGCTCGACCAAGGAATCAATCAGGCGGTCGGCAAGCTCGGTGTCGCCGACGGTTTTCTGAAAAATCCGCAGGTGAAAATCGATCTTCCGCCAAAACTCGCGAAGGCCGAGAGCGTGATGCGCATGGTGGGCGCCGGCCACGAACTCGATGATCTGGTCACGGCGATGAACCGCGCCGCCGAAGCGGCCGTACCCGAAAGCAAGGTATTGCTGAAGCAGGCGCTGCACGCGATGACTCTGCAAGATGCCAAACGAATCTTGACCGGCGGCGATGATGCGGCGACGCAATATTTCAAGGCGGCGACCTATACGCCGCTCAAGGTGAAGTTTGCGCCCATCATTCACGGCGCCACCGAGAAAGTAAAATTGGCCGAGACCTACGATGCCGTGGCCAAGAAGGCGGTGGCGGTCGGCGTGCTCAAACCCGAGGATGCGACGCTCGACTCGTATGTGACCGACAAAACGCTCGACGGTCTATTCTTGATGATGGCGGAGGAGGAGCGCGCCATTCGCAAAGACCCGCTCGGACAGGCCAGCAATTTGCTGAAGAAAGTCTTCGGCGCCCTGCACTAGTCCGCACATCACTTGCCCCTCGGGGATGCGCTGAGTACCATGCCCCGTTGCGAGGAAGTGAACGCTGAAATGTCGGTCCGTAAAACAAGGAGAATGCCGTGGGATTAGGTGCAGAATTCAAAGAATTTGCGATGAAGGGCAATGTGGTCGATTTGGCGGT
>CAYRAC010000459.1:0-4142 GCA_964422045.1 uncultured Steroidobacteraceae bacterium | reverse complement strand
GTAGAAAGGCTGCAAGGCGCGCAGTTCGACATCGTCGGCGAAGCGGCGGTTGCACAAGCGCCATAGCTCCTCGAGCAGAAACGGCGCCGTGATGATCGTCGGGCCGGCGTCGAAGGTGAAGCCGTCCTGGCGGAAGACATAGGCCCGCCCGCCCGGCGCATCCAGCTGCTCGAGCACGGTTACGCGATAGCCGCGTGCGCCCAGGCGGATGGCGGCCGCGAGTCCGCCAAAGCCGCTGCCAATGACGATGGCATGCGGAAAGCGGCCGTTCACGGGGTCCCCGCGTGCGCGCGGCAGATGCTCAAGATCTTTTCAGAGACCAAAACCGGCTGCTCTTCGTGCGCCAGGTGGCCGACACCGGACAAGCTGCAGACACTGGCGTTCGCGAGGCGCTGCTGGATTTCGAACGCCTGATGCGGCGCAACGGTCCGATCGTTTTCCGCCGCCACGAGGGCGAGTGGTGTCGTCAACCGCGGCAAATCTCTTGCAAAGGTGCGCAGATCCCAATTGCCCATCATGCCGAGCGCACCTTGGAGATGCTTGGGGTTGTTGACGAGGCGCGTATACAGCTCGAGGCCACGTGCATCGACTTTCGATCCCGTGCCATCGAGAACCCGGGCCACACTCGCCGGATTGCCTGCGCGGCGCGCCAATAGCCGCGGCAGCAACGAGCTCCTCGCGAGCAGCTTGGCCAGCGGCGAAAACAGCACTCCGGCCGGGCCGCCCAACGGTACGAACGCACCATTGAGGCTGATGATCACGCGTGGGTCGATGTGTCGATCGAGCGCCATGCGACACAGAATGACCGCGCCGGCGGAGTGCCCGACACAGTAGAGTGGATTGAATCGCAACGCCCCGAGCAGCATCGAAAGCGCTGCGCTCATGCCCTCGATGGAACTGCGTGTGGTGCCCGCGGACTCCGTGAAACCATGTCCCGGCAGGTCCGCCGCCAACACGGAGTAGTGTTTGCCGAGCAGCGGCAGGATGTCGCGCCAGGAGTGCGTGGAGGCGCCGGTGCCGTGCACCAGCAATAGCGGCGCCCCGCTGCCCATCTGTTGCACGTGCCAGCGGCTGCCCGCGGCCTCGACGAAGCGGCTCAATTCGTGGTTCGGCCACGTCGACTTCTCACGCTCCCACAATTCAAGTCCTCACTGCGGCGGCCCGGACTATATCGGACAGGGCACGCGAATTGGCGAACGGCAAGGCGACGTACTGCGCGCCCATTGCGTTCGCGACGTCGCGGGCGAGCGTGTTCGGGCGCGGCGCCGTATCGATCAATATGGCGGCCGTCTTCGCCAGCCGCACGCCTGACGCGGCCTTGAGCGCATCGGCATGCGCCGCTTCGCGCCCTGCGGCGCCATCGCGCGCAATGTTGGCGCGCCCGTCGGTCAGCATGACGAGCGTCGGTGTTTCGCCGCGGCGCCGCGCCTGGCTCGCCAAAGTGACTGCTGCGTCGATGGCGGCCGCCAGCGGCGTGGCGCCGCCGCCCGGTAGGCCGGCAAGGCTGCGCTTGGCGCGTGGCAGCGATCGGGTCGGCGGCAATAGCAGCTCGGCAGCGCGGCCGCGGAAAGCGATGACCGCGACTTGATCGCGCCTGATATAGCAATCCGCCAACAACAACTCGACCGCTCCTTTTGCCTCGGCCAAGCGATGCAGTGCGGACGAACCCGACGCATCGACGACAAATACCGTCAAGGTGCGAGCTCGTTGCTGGTAGCGGGTGACCCGGCAATCGGATGCCTGAATCCGCAACCGGCTCCCAGCCTGCGCCGGGCGGCCGCGCAATGCCTGCCAGGGCGCCGCCGCGCGCAGCGTTTCAATCACATTGAGGCGTGCGCCGCCTTGCGGCACAGCGCTGCGCACGCCGGCCGGACGTCCCCTTGCGCCTGCGTTGCGCAACTCCCCGGCGCGTCCGCTGCCGCTCGGCCGGTGACGAGGAAGTATCGCGTTGCGCTCCAGTTGCATCAGCAATCCGGCCGGAATTGCGGCCTGCGTCGCCGCGAGCACTTGAGTCTGCAACTCACCCACACGCGTCGCTTCGGACGACTCTGCGGGCGGCGTCGCATCGCCCACACCGGGCTCGATGCTGTCGGGCGTCGGCGGGTCGGACGCTGTTTGCGGCGTAACCGGCAAGCGCGTCGCACGCGCCGCGAGCACCAATCTTCCAGCCAGGACCGCGTCCTGTTCGTCGATATCGGTTCGGCCGTGCAACGCGGCTGCGATGCGTGCCACTCGATACGCGTAGACAGCAGCCCGCGCCGATTCGACGCCGAGGGCCTGCGCCGTTGCGCACAGCGACTCGATGATTCCCTGTGCTCCTCGGACTTTCGGCAGCAACGCACGCGCCGCGAGAATATCTGCAGGCTCATGCGACGCAACGATGGGCGAGCGCACGCTGAAGCCATTGAAATCCAGCGAAAACGCCAGACGATCGAGCAAGCAATGCGGCACGACTTCGTCCTCGGCCAGGCCCTCATCGAGTGCCACGACTCCAACGCGCGCGGGATGGCTCCACATCCCTTCGCGCGCCGACACGGCTTCGCCGGCGTCGAGCACGGCGCCAATGCAAGCAGCCGTGTGTCGCGTCAGCCGTTCGGCCATGGTAATGATCACGACGCCGCCGTCGCTGGCCGCCAGTACACCGCACTCCGCGATCGGCCGATTCGCCTTGAGGGTCGCGGCCAAATCCAATCCGCCGAGCAAGCGGGCGTCGCTGATGTTAAAAGGAATCCGGCGCACGCCGCCCGGCGACAGCAACTCGCGCAGCAGCTGCAACCATTGATCGCGCGCCGGTTGAACCTGCGAGCGCAGACAGACCCCCGCCGTCGCCACCGGGTCGACGGCGAACAGCGAGGCGACCCAAGACGCATCGTTCTGCGCGTTCATGCGCCCAGCGTTTCCTGAACAGCTCGTTCGATCCGCGCAGCCGAGCCGGATTCATCGAGAGGGTCGCGTCGCAGGCGGTGACGCAGCGCCGCAGGAGCCACGCGCTTGAGGTGCGACACCTGCACCGCGCGCGCGTTCTCGAAGCTTGCGAACGCGCGTGCGGCGCGGATCAGCGTGAGTTCCGCGCGCAAACCATCGGTGCCCAACAGCATGCAGAGGCGCGCGGCGCTCTCCAACACGGCGTCCGACACGTCGATTTTTTCGAGTCGTTTGCGAGCCGCAACGATACGCCGGCGCAGGTCGTCATCTTGCTTCTTCCATTGGGCGATGAAGCCGCTGCGATCGCGTTCGAACTCGTCGCGCCGCCTGACCACCGCGACGCGCAATTCGAGTTCGGCGGGCGTCGTCACCTCAACCGATAGCCCGAACCGGTCCAGCAGCTGCGGCCGCAGTTCCCCCTCCTCGGGATTTCCGCTGCCGATCAGTACGAATCGCGATGGGTGGCGGACACTCAGTCCCTCGCGCTCCACCAGGTTCTCGCCCGATGCCGCGACGTCTATCAGGAGGTCCACCAAATGATCTTCCAGCAGATTCACCTCGTCGATATACAGGAATCCGCGATTCGCTCGCGCCAGCAGGCCGGGCTCGAAAGCCTTCACGCCCTGTGACAGTGCCCGCTCGAGATCGAGCGCACCAACCACCCGATCCTCGGTGACGCCCAACGGCATATCGACCACCGGCACCGGTATCAGGTGCTTTTTCAATGCGCCGTGACGCAAGCGTTCACAGCACTCGACGCACAGGGAGTCGGCGTCCGCCGGATCACACGAGTAGCGGCAGCCGACGACCGCAGACATCGGTGGCAGCAGCGCCGCCAAGGCCCGCACCGCCGTTGACTTGCCGGTGCCTCGATCTCCGAACACCAAGACGCCGCCGATCGCCGGATCGACTGCCGAACTGATCAGCGCAAGTTTCATCTCGTCCTGCGCGACGATTGCGGAAAATGGAAATACCGGACGGCGAGCTGATTGCATAGGTGTGCGCACATTGGCACAAACCGCAACAGTGCGCCAAGCGCCAGCCGCCGCAGCTAGCATTTTGCTCGGTACTGCCGCGCTTCTCGCCGGCCGCAATCCCCTGCTACAACGGGTTGTAGCGCTTCTCGCGGGAGAAGTTCATGTAGCTGAGCGCAATGCCCTGGCGCCAACCCACCCCGAAGCGCACCGGCGCCAAGGCGATGCCGTCCCGTTGCACAT
>CAYRAC010000458.1:1842-4152 GCA_964422045.1 uncultured Steroidobacteraceae bacterium | reverse complement strand
GCGAGGGTCACCTCAAGGAACCTCGAGGTATTTCGCTTCGAGGTAGCGCAGGTACGCGGCCGCCGTCAGCGGCTTGCCGGTCGCTTGCTTGATGAGTTCCTGCACCGGCAAGCGCGCGCCGACGCCGTGTACGTTGTCGCGCAGCCAGTCCATCACACCGCCGAATTGACCGCTCGCGATTTCCTCATCGAGCGCCGGCCGCGCGGCGCGCATCGCTTCGTTCAACTGGCCTGCGATGACGGCGCCGAGCACGTAGGAAGGAAAGTAACCGAAGTGACCGACGGCCCAATGAATGTCCTGCAGGCAGCCATCAACATCGCTCGTCGGACGAATGTTCAGCCGCTGCTCGAGGTTGGCGTTCCACGCCTCCGGCAAGTCGGCGACCGGCAGCGATCCCTCGAGAATCTTTTTCTCGAGCTCGTAGCGCAGCATGATGTGGACTGGGTAGGTGAGCTCGTCGGCGTCCATGCGAATGGTGCTGCGGCGTACGCGGATCAGGTGACGGTACAAATTCGCCTCTTCCCACTCCGGGCCGCTCACCTGCAAATATTTCTCGAGCAACGGCCGCAAGTACTTGACGAACGAGCGGCTGCGGCACAGGTTCATCTCGAACAGCAGCGACTGGCTTTCCTCGAGCGCCAGTCCGCGGTCGCGACCGACCGGCTGATCGCGCCACTTGACCGGCAAGCCCAAGTCGTACATGGCGTGACCGGTCTCGTGCACCGCGCCCAACAACCCGGAAAACGGATCGTTCAAATCGAAGCGCGTAGTCACGCGGATATCGCCCGGCACCCCCTCGGTGAACGGGTGCTCGCTTTCGTCGAGGCGCCCGCGGTCGAATGGGAAACCCAGGGCTTTCAGCACATCGACGGATAGCGAGCGCTGGCGCGCCACCGTGAATTTCCCGGACAAGGGTATCGGCGCATGCGCGGCTTGCACCTCGATGGCCTCGTTGATGAGGCCGGGTAATTTTCGCGACACAGCCTTGAAAATGGTGTCGATATCCGCCGTCGACACACCCGGCGTGAACCCATCCACGAGCGCATCATAGGGTGCCAGGCCGCGCGCCTGACCGAGCAGCGCCGCCTTGTCGCGTACCAGATGCACCACCTCTTCCAGATGGGGTGCGAGCAATTTGAAGTCGTCGGCCTTCTTGGCTTCGACCCAGAACACCTCGGCGCGCGCCGTGGCCTTGGCGAGGCGCGAGATCAGCGAAGGCGGCGTCGCGATCGCATGGTCGCGCTGGCGCCGCATTTCATGCAGGTTGGCGAGCGGCCAATCCTCGAGTTGCGAGGCACCGGCTTCGGCGCGCTCGAGTAGGCGCGCCACTTTGGGCGTGGTGAGCAGAGCGTGATGTTCGGTCTCGAGCGCCGCCAGTTGCTCGCCCCTCACGTCGGCGCTGCCGCGCGGCATCATCACGGCCGCATCCCAGCGCAGCAGCGATAACGCGCCGCGGAAGGCATGGAGACGGCGAAACTCTTGTTCTAATTGTTCGTACGGGGAGGCAGCCATGGGAACCTTCGAGGTAGGCTCAGAAGTCTACCAGATGGCGACCCCGATTCGGCTTTACAAGATCCTAAACCGCAATTATTTCAATCAGTTAACACATAAATAAGCGAACGCGGGGGCGTGAACCCCCTCGCAAGCGGGCGCCGCCGAGCCGCTACTGGTTGAGTGAGAAAGACCCCGTTTGATGAAACGGCAGATCGCGCATGAAGGGCAAATCGACGCTCGCGGTGCCGGTCAGATCGTAATCGACCGAGTCCGCGTGCTGATTCATTTTATCGGCCAACTTAAGCAACGCGACCGCCAAATTGGACTTGATGGTCATGTCGAACTCGGATTCGCCGAATGCGGGAACCACGAACGCGCGGTCGCTGACGCCGGTTGCGATCTCCTCGCCTGCCACGTGAAGCGCGACCTGCAGCCCTTGCACCGGCAATGCCCGGTCGTTCGGGTTTTGCACGTTCAGCTTGACCGCAAAGTTTTGCTGGAACAGGTTACCGCCGCGTAGTTCGACGTTCACGACCGAGATATTGGGCCGATTGAATTTCGGCGCCACCAGAGAACAGGCAGCCAGGCACCCCCAACATGCGGCCAGATACAGGTTTCGAATCATCGCGGCGCTGCCCTCCTTGCGCGGCATTCTATCCGAGCGATCGTGTGCCTGGCTCGTGGCACAATGCCGCCTCTTAAATCCGATGCGATCGACCAGCACATCTCACCGCTCATTTGCTCCGCGCCGCCGGCGAGCGGTGCGCTGCGCGATCTTTTGCCTGGCGGGGGCTGCGGCCGCCTCCGCGGCGTCGC
>CAYRAC010000458.1:0-1832 GCA_964422045.1 uncultured Steroidobacteraceae bacterium | reverse complement strand
TCGCCGGCGGCCGGCCTGGTCGAGCCGCCGCCCGCCGTGCCCTCCGACTGTCTCGAATCGGGCGATGGCTATTTTCGAGCGCGCCTCGGCGGCGCGATTGACGCAACGGTCGATTGGCCCAACAGCGGCACGCAGTGTCAGGGCGAATCGAAGGGCGCATCGCCCGGCGTGCGTCTGAGCTTTCAGCGCGCCGCCCACAGCAAACCGGACTTGCTGTTCGTGTTCGGCGTCACCGGCATCCGTGAAGGGGCACCGGCACATGCCGCGGGGGCAAATCTGACGGTGATCGTTCAAGGCACCAGCCGGATTTACGGCACCCTCGGCGACACGCGCTGCACGGTCGACTCGCTGGCGCAGCGGCCGCTCAAAACACAGCGCTGGTATCGAGTCGAGGCACGCGGTTTTTGCACGCAACCGGCACACGCGGTGCGCGGCAAGGGCGAGGTGTTGGTAAGCACCTTTGAATTCGCTGGACTCGTCATCTACGACGCACCCGCCACCGCGACTCCGGCCCTCGCCCCGGCCCCGCACCCGGCCGCACCTGGCAACTGATGCACCGGTTGGCGATTGCGCTCGGTTGCCTATTGGCCTTCGCGCCAGCGCGAGCTGCCGTGCCGACCTACCAGGCGGAGGTTGTGCACATCTATCCGCACGATACGTCGGCATTCACCGAAGGGCTGTTCTACTTGAATGGCTATCTGTATGAAAGCACGGGGCTCGAGCAACATTCCACCATCCGCAAAGTGCGGCTCGAGACCGGCGAGGTCGTGCAGAAGCTCGACATTCCGCCGCAGTATTTTGGCGAAGGCATCGTCGACTGGCACGGGCGCCTCATCAGTCTCACTTGGAAGTCGCACGTCGGCTTCGTGTTCGACCTGAAAACCTTGAAGCTGCAGCGACAGTTTCAATACCCCGGCGAGGGATGGGCGCTCACTCACGACGACAAGCAACTCATCATGAGCGACGGCACTTCGGAGCTGCGCTTGCTCGATCCTGCGACGTTCAACGAGACCGGCCGAATCAAGGTGACCGTCGAGGGCAAACCCTTGCGCAACGTGAACGAGTTGGAATGGGTGAAGGGGGAGATCTACGCCAACGTATGGCAGACCAACTGGATCGTGCGCATCGACCCTGACAGCGGCCGCGTGGTCGGCGCGATCGACCTCACGGGGCTGCTCAAGCCGCAGGATATCGTGCCCGGACAGACCGACGTGTTGAACGGGATTGCTTACGACGCGAAGCATGACCGCTTGTTTGTCACGGGGAAAAATTGGCCAAAATTATTTGAAATTCGGCTGCGCGCCGCGCTCATCGACCGACCAAACTGAACTCCTACAGGCCAATGCGGCCTTGACCTACATACATAACGCACGTATGTAGTCTAAAAACAACAACTGTAAATGGTCCCGCACTGGAGACACTAGTTTTAGTTGCCTTTATGCGAATTCAACACGGAGAGATTGTTATGCGAGTGATTTTGAGCAGCGTTTTGGCGGTGAGTTGTCTCGCCGCAGCTAGCGTACAGGCGGCCGGCTACGACGAAACGGGAGCGTGGTACTTGGCTCCGTTGGCTCAGTACGACTTCTTGGACAAGTCGCGGATTTCCAATGACCACGCGGGCTATCAGATCGGCCTGGGTCATGATTTCTCGTCGAATTTCGCGCTGGAACTCGCCGACAGTAACGGCAGCTTCCGAGTCCGCACCAATTTCGGCAATCCGCACGAAAAGCTCAACGCCATTTCGCTCGACGCCATTTTCAAGTTCCTGCCCACCACTTCGATGCTGCGCCCGTATGTGCTCGTCGGCACGGGCGGCATGACCGATGACATCG
>CAYRAC010000457.1:0-4159 GCA_964422045.1 uncultured Steroidobacteraceae bacterium | reverse complement strand
GCATCGAAATCGACGGCGAGGCCAATCGCCACCACGCGCCGCGCATATCGACCGAGAATGGCGCGGTGACGGTGCGTATCATCCGCACCGATGAGGAATCGGTGGTCGCTGACCTGACCATGGCCCTGCTCAAATTTGCACCGGAGGAAGGTTGATGGACACACTCGACGCGGACACCGCAGAACGTATCGACGCCTATTGGCGCGCGGGGAATTATTTGTCGGTCGGGCAAATTTACCTGTGCGACAACCCACTGTTGAAAGAGCCGTTAAAGCTCGCGCACGTCAAACGCATGCTGCTCGGGCACTGGGGAACGACGCCGGGACAGAATTTCATTTACACGCACCTCAATCGGATAATCAAGAAGTATGACCTCGACATGATCTACGTGTCCGGCCCCGGCCACGGCGGCCCCGCGGTCGTCGGCAACACTTATCTCGAGGGAACCTACAGCGAGATTTACTCCAACGTCAGTCAGGATGAAGCCGGATTGAAGCGGCTGTTCACGCAATTCTCGTTTCCGGGCGGCATTCCGAGCCATGCGTCGGCGGACTGCCCGGGATCGATTCATGAGGGCGGCGAGCTCGGCTATTCGTTGAGTCACGCCTTCGGTGCGGTGTTCGACAATCCGGCTCTGATCGTGGCTTGCGTGGTCGGCGATGGCGAGGCGGAAACCGGACCGCTCGCCACGTCTTGGCATTCGAATAAGTTTTTGAATCCGGCGAGCGACGGGGCGGTATTGCCGATATTGCACTTGAACGGCTACAAGATCGCCAATCCGACTCTGTTGGCGCGCATTTCACGCGATGAATTGCAGCAGCTGCTGCGCGGTTACGGATGGACGCCGCACTTTGTCGAAGGTCACGAGCCTTTGCCGATGCACGAAGCGATGGCGACGACGCTCGATGCGGTCATCGAGGAAATAAAACGCATTCAAGCCGATGCCCGCCTGCACGGCAACACCGAGCGGCCGTATTGGCCGATGATCGTATTGGCCTCGCCGAAAGGTTGGACGGGACCGAAGACGGTCGATGGCAAGGCGAACGAAGGAACATTCAGGTCGCATCAAGTACCGCTGTCGGATCCCGCCAAGAACCCGGAGCATCTGCGCCAACTGGAGAGCTGGCTGCGCAGCTATCGTCCTCGCGAACTCTTCGATGACAACGGGCGGTTGCGGCCCGAGCTCGCTGCGCTGGCGCCGAGCGGCGAGCGGCGCATGGGTGCGAATCCGCATGCGAACGGCGGCGTGCTGTTGCGAGACCTCAGGCTGCCGGACTACACCGTCTACGCCGTGCAGGTGGACCGACCCGGCGTGAAGGGTATCGGTGATACGCATGTACTCGGACGGTTTTTGCGCGACGTGGTCAAGCTGAACGCCGCGGCGGGTAATTTTCGGCTGTTTGGACCGGACGAGACGCTATCGAACGGCTTGGAAGCGGTGTTCGAAGCGACCAATCGGCAATGGTTGGCCGCGACCGCCGACAACGACGAGTTCTTGGCGCGCAGTGGTCGGGTGATGGAGATGTTGAGCGAGCACCAGTGCGAGGGGTGGCTCGAAGGCTACCTGTTGACCGGGCGGCACGGTCTGTTCAATTGCTACGAAGCGTTCATTCACATCGTCGATTCGATGTTCAATCAGCATGCGAAATGGTTGAAGGTGACGGCGGGTTTGGCATGGCGCCGCAAGATCGCCTCGCTCAATATCCTGCTAAGTTCGCATGTCTGGCGGCAGGATCACAACGGCTTCACGCATCAGGATCCCGGGTTTCTCGATCATGTGGTCAACAAGAAGGCGGAAATCGTTCGAGTCTACCTGCCGCCCGACGCGAATTGCCTGTTGTCGGTGATGGATCACTGCCTGCGCAGCCGTCATTACGTCAACGTCGTCGTGGCGGGCAAGCATCCGGCGCCGCAGTGGTTGTCGATCGACGCGGCCGTCAAGCATTGCAGCGAGGGCATCGGCATCTGGCAGTGGGCGAGCAACGATCAGCGCGGCGAACCGGACTTGGTGATGGCCTGCGCGGGCGATGTGCCGACGCTCGAGACGCTCGCGGCCGTGTCGATCTTGCGCGAGCACTTTCCGGATCTGAGGATCCGCATGGTCAACGTCGTCGATCTCATGAAGCTGCAGCCCAAGTCGGAACATCCGCATGGCCTCGAGGACAGCGAGTTCGATTCATTGTTTACCAAGGACAAGCCGATCATCTTCGCCTTTCACGGCTATCCTTGGTTGATTCACCGCCTGACGTACCGCCGGCACAACCATGAGAATTTGCATGTGCGCGGCTACAAGGAAGAAGGCACGATCACCACGGCGTTCGATATGACCGTGTTGAACGATCTGGATCGATTTCATTTGAGCATGGATGCGGTGGATCGATTGCCGCAGACCGGCAGCCGCGGTGTTTATTTGCAGCAGCAACTGCGGGACAAGCTCATCGAACACAAGCGCTACATCGATCGCTATGGAGAGGACATGCCGGAAATTCGTGACTGGACGTGGCCGCTGTAACGGCTGAGCCGTAAGGGATGAGGCGAATGTCCTACAGCGGCTTGGGCGTGACTCCGACATGTGCCGCAGCAACGCAATCGGGGCGGCGTGCCATAATGAGGGCGCTTGAGCCGTTAACTTGAGCGGAGAGTCCGAGATTTCAGGCAATTACGATCGATCTCACCAAGTTGCAGGATGGCCGTTTCCGCGCGGCGCGAACTGGGACGGCAAGGGCGTCAATTTTTCACTGTTCTCGGAGGCGTCCGAAGCGGTCGAGCTGTGTCTGTTCGACGCGTCCGGAGGCGACGAGCGGCGCATCCGGATCCGCGAACGTACCAACGGCGCGTGGCACATTTACGTTCCCAATGTCGGGCCGGGACAGCTGTACGGTTATCGCGTGCATGGACCGTACGTGCCGGAGAGCGGGCTGCGCTTCAATCCGAACAAGTTGCTGCTGGATCCCTACGCCAAGGGAATCGGCCGGCCGCTCACCTGGGCGGATGAATTGTTCGGCTACCAGCTGGGGGATCCCGACGCTGACCTGTCCTTCGACGACCGGGATAGCGCGCCATTCGCCCCGTTGGGAGTGGTGGTCGATCCCAGCTTCGACTGGAGCGGCGAGCGGCGTCCGGCGCATGCGGCGCACGAGACGCTCATCTACGAGGCGCATGTGCGCGGCATGAGCTTGCGCCATCCTGACGTGCCGAGCCATTTGCGCGGCACCTATTCGGGCATGGCCTCGGAACCGATCATCAAGCATCTACAAAGCCTGGGCGTCACCGCGGTCGAGCTCATGCCGACGCATTACTTCCTGCACGACCGCAATCTGGTCGATAAAGGTCTGCGTAATTACTGGGGTTACAACACCCTGGGATTCTTCGCGCCGGCGCCCGACTATGCGTCGAATCCGGACAACCCACGCGACGCGATCCGCGAATTCAAGGAGATGGTCAAGGGATTGCACAATGCCGGAATCGAAGTGATCTTGGATGTGGTCTACAACCACACGGCCGAAGGCAATCATGCCGGCCCGACCTTGTCGTTTCGCGGCATCGACAATATGGCGTACTACCGTACGGTACCCGGAGACCCGCGCCACTACATGGATTTTACCGGCTGCGGCAATACCCTCAACATGGTGCATCCGCATTCTCTGCAGCTGCTCATGGACAGTCTGCGCTACTGGGTGACGGAGATGCATGTCGATGGCTTCCGCTTCGATCTTGCCTCGGCGCTGGCGCGCGAACTCACCGACGTCGACCAATTGGGAGCCTTTTGCGACACGATTTATCAAGATCCGACGCTCGCGCCCGCCAAATTGATTGCCGAACCTTGGGATCTCGGCGAGGGCGGCTATCAAGTCGGCAATTTTCCCCTCGGCTGGATGGAATGGAACGGCAAGTACCGCGATACGCTGCGTAAATTTTGGAAGGGTGACATGGGCCTGCATTCGGAGATCGCGACGCGGCTGGCCGGCAGCGCGGATCTGTACGAAACCACGCGCCGTCAGCCGTCGGCGAGCATCAACTTCGTGACGGCGCACGATGGTTTCACGCTGCAGGATCTCGTCAGCTACGAACAGAAACACAACGCGGCCAACGGCGAGGACAACCGCGACGGCAGCGACGACAACAGCTCGTGGAACTGCGGCGCGGAAGGGCCGACCGA
>CAYRAC010000456.1:0-4168 GCA_964422045.1 uncultured Steroidobacteraceae bacterium | reverse complement strand
CATCGAGAACGTCCGGAGATTTCCACCAAATAAGCATAAAACACTGCAAATAAAGGCTTATTTCGTCCGATAATGTCCAGATTCGCATGTTGACAGCCTGACCGAAGCGGGGCATAACTGGGGGCATCGTCACTCGCCGAAAGGTCCATGCCGCGCCGCTGCTGTTCGTGCGCCCCGGCGAGTTGCGCCATGCGGAGTGGACCGAGTTCGATCTCGACAGCGACGAGCCACTGTGGCGCATTCCCGCCTAGAAGATGAAGATGCGCCAGCAACACGTCGTGCCTTTGGCAAAGCAAGCGCTAGTGCTGCTGCGCGAACTGCACTCGGTGACGGGACGCGGCCAATATTTATTTCCGTCGCTCCGCAGCGGCTCGCGGCCCATGAGTGAGAACACGGTGAACGCGGCACTGCGCCGCATGGGCTACACCACGGAGGAGATGACCGGCCACGGGTTCCGCTCTCTCGCCTCCACCTGCTTGAACGAGCAAGGCTATCACCCCGACCTGATCGAATTGCAGCTTGCGCATGCCGAGCGCAATCAGGTACGAGCGGCTTACAACAAGGCGCAGCGCCTGCCAGAACGCCGCAAGATGATGCAGGCGTGGGGCGATTTCTTGGATGGGCTGCGCGCGGCCTCGAACGTGGCGCCCATCAAGCGAATGATTGGCTGATTCGTGACATCCCGCATTTCCCGAACCAGTAGCTTTTAGGCTACAATAGCTATGTTAGAGGTCCGCGAGTACCAGACTGCCGAGGGCAAGACCCCGCTGACTGAATGGTTGCGGGGATTACGGGATGGCCCTACCAGCGACCGCATCGTGGCTCGACTGGATCGGCTCAAGGCGGGCCTGTTCGGTGACTGGAAGAGCGTGGGTGGCGGCATCTGTGAATTGCGGATCGATCACGGCCCCGGTTACCGGGTGTACTACGCGCAGGAAGGTAAGACGCTGATCTTGCTGTTTTGCGGCGGCGACAAGAGCACTCAAGCCAAGGATATCGAGACAGCCCATGCGTACTGGAAAGACTACAAAGCTCGCCTCCCCAAGCCGCCCGTTCAAAGCAGCGGACCACCTGCGAACCGAGGCCGACGTCGCCGTATACATTGAGGCGATGCTCGCGGATGGTGACGCACGCGCGGTTCCCGTTGCGCTGCGAACCATTGTCGACGCCGTGGGCGGTATGGCCGCGCTCGCCGCCAAGACCGGACTCTCGCGTGAGACGCTATACCGGACACTTTCCAAGCGCGGCAATCCTCGGCTCGATACCCTCGCGGTGATACTGGCGGCTTTTGGACTGCGCTTGACTGTACAGCCGGCGCAGAAATCCCGTGGGCGCCGCAGTGAGCCACGCCCGGCACTTGCTTGATCCTCCGTACAGACGGATGATGTGGATCGCGTGCCAAGCAGTGTTCGACAATGCCTCATTCGACCGACTCAGCATCCAAAACATCAGCGATGTGGCGAACTTGTCTCCCGGCGTCGATTATCAGGTGATGGGCCCGAAGAACCTGCTCGCGATCCGAGGCATCTACTCGGGTGGCGGCGCTGCAACTACGGCCATTTACATCGACGACGTGTCGGTCCAGGTTCGCGTCGGCATCGTCGGCCTGATCGGCGCGACATTGCCCGCGGTGTTCGATCTCGATCGGGTCGAGGTGCTGCGCGGTCCGCAGGGAACCCTGTTCGGCTCGAGTGCGGAAGGTGGCGCGATCCGCTTCATCACGCCCGAGCCGAGCCTGACGCAATTCAGCGGTTATTCACGCGCCGACATCGGGTACACCGACAATGGCGCGCCGAGCTTCGAAGCCGGCGCTGCGTTCGGCGGCCCGATCGTCAATGATCAGCTGGGTTTTAGGATCAGCGCATGGCACCGACTCGACGGCGGCTATGTCGACCATGAGAGCGCGATCCCTGGCGGCTACACCGACCGCAATTCGAACTGGGGCGACAGCGACGTCGTGCGCGCCGCATTAGCCTTCGCGCCGAACGAGTCGCTGAAGATTGCGCCGTCGCTGTACTACCAGCACCTGTATTCGCACGACTCGTCAGGCTTCGAGCCGGCCCAGTCAGCCCAATCCAACGACGCGTTTACGCAACAATGGGCATCGCTAAACCCGCAGTACTTCAATGTGAATGCGGGGCGGTTTATAAACCCGCAGCTGGAACAGGTGCCGAGCACAGACACGTTCTACGTACCGGCGTTGAAGATCACGCTGGATTTGGGGCAGGCCCAGCTCGTGTCCAACACCGGCATCCTGCACCGCAGCGACACATCCAACGAGGATTTCACAACCGCCACGCCAGTGGCGTTCGGGTTGCCGTGGCCGCTGGTGGCGGCTGCAGCGGACCACAACATCATCAATACCGGTCAGAACGTGCTGACCGAGGATCTGGACACGTCTCTGGAGACCGGCCAGTTCGTCGGCCCGACTTATACGATCCGGCCCCTGACCGTCGGGGTCAAGGCCATTTACCGATGGTAGGGTGGACTCATGTACGGGCTTGACCGCAGGCAGTGGCTTACGGCGATGGGTATCGCAATCGGCGGACTGGGCGCATCGCGCTTCGCTGCGGCAAAGGACACGCAGGTCTCACGTCCTGTGCGCCTGTCGCTGAACGAGAACCCGTTTGGCCCGGCTCCCGGCGTTATCGATGCGCTGCGGCGCGAGTTCGCAAACCTCTGCCGATACACGGGCGCGGAGTACGATGCGCTGATCGCTTTGATCGCGGCCCGCGAGAAAGTGCCCGCAGAGCAGATTATCCTCGGGGAGATCCTCGAGCCACTAGGCACGCACCTGAGCCAAGCGGGAGGAGTAGGCGGTGAATTCATCTACTCCGATCCTGGCTACACGGCGCTGATCGACACCGCGGTGGCAGTCGGTGGCCGCGCGGTCGGCGTGCCGCTGAATGCAAAGCTGGAAAACGACTTGCCAGCAATTGCCGCGAAGGTTAACGAGAATACGCGCGCAGTTTTCCTGGTGAATCCGCACAATCCGACGGGCATCGTCGCCGATGCGCATGAGTTCAAGGCGTTCGCACACCAAATCTCAAATCATGCGCTCGTCATCGTCGACGAGGCCTACCTCGAATTCGCCGACGACTTCAGCGCGCGAACACTCGTTGAGCTGGTGCGCAATGGCGACAACGTAATCGTTTTCCGCACGTTTGCGAAGGCCTTTGGTCTCGGTGGCCTGGACATCGGCTATGGCCTGGTGCCCGCGAGGATCGCCAAGGTCCTGATCGCGAAGGGACTCGATAACCCACACCTGTTCAACCGGCTTGCGGTCGCGGCCGCCGCGGCGAGCCTGCAGGACCCGAACTACGTCGCCGTGGTCACACGAAGAGTCGCCGAGGAGCGCGAGCTGTGGTTCGCACTGTTTCGTGAGCTCAAGCTGAAGTTCACACCGTCGGGCGGGAACTTTGTATTTTTTGAGACCGGGATGCCGCATGCCGAGTTTGCGGCAGCACTGCTCCAGCAGGGTGTCGTGATCGGGCGGATATTCCACCCCTATGATCGCTGGGCGAGGATATCGATCGGCCTGCCGCCCGAGAACGTGCTCGCGCGCGATTCGGTGCGCAAGGTGCTCTAGCTGTTTTTCGCGACCGGCGAAAAATTGGGTTGATAGTTCACATTAGTGCGCGGTCGCCTCAGCCACAGGCTTTGACGATTGTTGTCCATGCCGAGATACGACGGGGTGGCGCGAGTATTTCTGGCCTCACAGGCGAGTTGGCCGCTGCACGTAGTGACCGTTGCTGTGCAACTCGCCGCGCTTGCTCATCTGCAATTTGTTGTTGCGCCGATGCGCGGCATGCTCCCCGTCATGCGTTGGTCGATTTGTGTCATCCTAATTTTATAATCGTTCGGCGAGCACTCACGGCAGGCCGTAGCGATGGCTGACAAGCCGAGGAATCACGTTAATAAAAAGGTCGACAGGCATTGCCACTTCCGCGGAACCTCACACGAAACAGATAGACGTTGCCTTCCCATGCCCTGTCCGCACTTGGAGACATTACTGTTTTCGAAACGGCTCTGTAAGATCAACCGCCTTTCAAGAATCCAGCATGCTCATGCTGAGAAGCACTTTCTATCAACTTTGACGTGGAGGACTGTCATCCATGAGAAACGTATCTTTCATGACACCCGTGGCCATGATCGTTCTGCTGCAGCT
>CAYRAC010000455.1:0-4169 GCA_964422045.1 uncultured Steroidobacteraceae bacterium | reverse complement strand
CGGATTTTCGAAATTCCATAGAATCAGCGCGAAGTCCTCGCTCATTCCGGCAAATGCATATTGCGTACTAGCGTCTTATAGCGCGCGTCTTCGCGCAACGCCGCGAATTCCGGATCGCCTCGGATACCCTCCAGCTGATCCGAATCTCGAGTTGCAAGCCCCTTCTTCAGCCAATTGAACGCCTCGTCGCGCTCGCCGCGGTAGGCATACACCGTTGCGACGCTGTAGGGCCAGGTTTCGCCCGCTTCGCGGATAAGGCGAGCCAGCGCTCCGTCGGAATCGCCCTTCCGGTGAAGAGCGTGAAAAATCATCGCCAGACTCGCATCCCTTGCATCTGGCGCCACTTCCAGCTGTATTTCCTTAAGAGCTACCTCGAGTTCGCCGCGCGCCAGGTCAATCTTACTGAGCAGATAGTGATTGCCGTCGAAGGATGCATTAATCGCGATGGACTTTCGCAAGGCGACTTGCGCGCCATCGAAGTCCCCCGCTGCAACAAGCATCTGGCCGAAATGTTGTTGTGTGTAGGGATTGAGCGGATCAACAGCAAGCGAAGCGTTGAATAATTGTTGCGACTCCGGCTTAAGACCGCGTGCGCCCGCCATAATCGCGGCGTAGCATAGCGCGGCAGAATCGCGCGGATTCAGTGCTAGGGCCTGTTTGAATTCGGCGTCAGCGGCATTCCAGTCGAACTCATCTTCCCCGTGTACAAGTCCTAGGACAGCGTGAGCGGTGGCGGACTTAGCATCGATGTGAAGGGCTTTCTGCGCCGCTTCTCGTGCACCCTGCCATGCATCGCGGGACAACACGGCCTCATCGAATCCCTGATCGACATGCGCGCGTGCCAACGCTTCCGCCGCGCGCCGGAACGAAGGATTGAGAGAAAGTGCCTGCTCGAAATCCCGGACTGCCTCATACAGCTTCTCAGAATTCTGCTGATCTTGCGCCAAAAGTCCGCGCAGATAGAGCGCGTAGGCCTCGGCGTTCGGCAATTGTCGTAGCGGCGGAGATTCGTCGGCATCGATGCTTAGCTGCAATGCGCGTGCGATACCAGTAGCTATTTCATCCTGCAACGCGAGGATATCGCCGAAGTCTCGATCGTAACTCTCAGACCACCGGTGCGCCCCGGACCGCGCATCGATCAACTGCGCTGTCACCCGTACTCGCCGACCGGCCCTGCGCACGCTACCTTCCACAACGAACGCCACCCCTAGTTTTGCACCGATGGTTCGCAGGTCTTCGCTCTTGCTCTTGAACTGGAAGGAAGACGTACGCCCAATGACGGAGAGTCCAGGAATCTTTGTGAGCAGGTCAAGTAGCTCGTCCGCCATCCCGTCCGCAAAATACTCTTGGTCCTTCTTCTCACTCATGTCCGCAAACGGCAGCACCGCAATCGACTTATCCGAGATCGCCGCCACCGTCGGTGCTCTCGCATCTGGATGCTTCGACTGCCAAAACCGAACAGCCAGCATCCCGCCAACCCCTACGGCGATAACAAGCACCGCGGCAACCACTACCTGCCTCGCAACGCTCGCAGTATCCGCCCCCTGTTTGATACCGGCGCGGCCGGCAGCGCCACCGGAGCCCCACCACCGATCGGCCGCCGCCGAAGCCGCCGACGCCGATCCCATCGCCTCGGCCAACTTAATGAGCGCGGCGGGCATCCCCAACGCCGGCACATCAATCCACTGCGACCTCGACAGGAAATACTCGAGCTCCGCAGTTAAAGCGGCCGCCTCGACCCGAAACGCCACAATCGGTTTATGCTTGGATCCCGCCCGCTCCACTTCCCTGCTCACATGCTCCGACGCCACGGCAGCGCCAGACAGCACCAATACCAACGCACTCGCCTCGTTGATAGCCCGCACAATAGCATCCGCGTAGACCGCGCCCGGCTTCACATCCCGCGGCGCCATCCAGCACGAGACACCGTGGCACTGTAGATACTCACAAACCTGATTGGCCACTACCGCATCGGGCGATGCGTAGCTCAAAAACACGCTCTGGGATCCCGCCGCCGCATAGGCTCCCGGCGGTTGAGATGCCGCCTCCGAGGACCCGCCCACGCCCTTATCCCTTGCCATCCCGCGCTCCTTCCTACCGCATGGCCAGTTTCATGGAAGCTACCGGTCGAAGCAAGGCTACTGCGCTTGTAGGGTTGGTTTTGCCACAGCGAAATTGTAACGGACGAAGTCGGCGCATTGCCTGACTTCGCTTCGCCCTCGAGAAGATGCATTTGCCGGAATGAGCGAGTACTCCGCCAATCAGACAAGGATGCGCGAAGTCTTTGGTATTTGCCGTTACGGAATCCGTAACCGGCCATATTAATCGTGGAGCGAAACGGCATCGTGCCGGTATCGTAGAGCTGCGTTATCTTCGCGCATGTCGATGCATCCAGCAATGGCGAGCTGACCCAATAACCACGCGCATCGATCGCCTTCCGGATATCGTCCGACTCCAATTGCGCGGCGGCCCGAACAGTGCCTATTGTGGATATGCTCACGCGGCGCGCCGCGCGCGTTCGGCATCGATCAGGGCGCGCTTGCGATCAAGCCCCCAGCGATACCCGCCTAGGCCACCGTCGCCGCGCAGTACCCGGTGACAGGGCACGAGAACGGCGATTCGGTTCGTGGCACAGGCTGACGCTGCGGCGCGCGCCGCCTTCGGTGCGCCGATGCCCTGCGCGACCTCCCCATAACTGACAACAGCGCCTTCGGGCACCCCCAGGAGGAACTTCCAGACGCGAACCTGGAATGCAGTACCCCGCAGGTCGAGAGGCAGCTCGGGGCGAGGTCCCGTCCCCGCAATATGCGCCTCAAACGCCTGGATCCAGGCATCTAATTCCGGCGACTCGGTCATTGCTGATTCGAGAATTAAAGCCTTCGGGAACTCCTCGCGCAACCGCTTCACTAGCATCACTTCGCTTAAGCCAAACTGTGCAAAGCACACGCCGCGGTTCGTCGCCGCCATGACCAATGAGCCCAGCACCGAGTCGCGAAACGCCTAGGCTATCGTTTCCCCCTCTCCTCCTTTCCGATACGCCGATGGCGTCATGCCCAGATTTCGCGTCGCGTGGCCGTATACGCGGCTCGTCGACTGAAAGCCGGCCTCCGTAATTGATTCCAGCACGCTCTTGCCTGCCTTCAATGCGCCTTTCAATATGCGGAGCCGGCAGGCATCGTGGAACGCTTTCGGTGAAATGCCCACCACGCTCTTAAAGGTCCGCTGCAAGTGGTTCGGTGAGAGGTGCGCCCGTGTGGACAACATCTTGAGAGACAGCGGCTCCTCCGCGTGCGCTTCAATGTATCGTGCGAGCGACTGCATACGCTCCACCGCCTGATCGTGCGCAGCGCGGGGCTTGCAACGCTTGCAGGGGCGCAATCCAGCTTCCTCCGCGGTGTCGGGATTGGAAAAGAACCGCAGGTTGCTGGGTTTAGCCGGCCGCGAAGTGCAGGACGGCCGGCAGTAAACTCCGGTGGTCACCACACCGTATACGAAAGCCTCGTTGAACTGGGCATCGCGGGCGGCCACGGCACGCCGCATGACCGCTTCATGCGGCAAGATGGGAGTTCCAGCAGGCCTTTTTTTCACGTCAGTCTCCGCCAATCACGGCTGAATTGACTTTGTACCCGCGATAGTGCCATTTCACACTCCGATTATTGCCGAGTTAATCGTGTCCTGTTGAAGACGATTGCCGCGATTCCGTAAGAAGCTGAGCGCGATGGTCATTGTGTTCCCTCATCAATTTGGCGAGATCGGTGTGCCCGTTGGCTTCCAGTCCAGCGATTTGATCGGCGAGTACGTCTAGTCGCTCGTTCTGCCCAAGCTTGAATTTCACCTCAATGCCAAAGACTTGCCCATAAAAGCCGACGATGCCCCGGCGGAGTTGATGATAACGCTCGGCCATGTCGGCAACGGACCACGCCTGCGGTCGGCCCCGTTCCATCTGCTCGACGAGGCGCGCCAGAACCGAGTCCGCACACGCCGAGCGGTCATCTATACTTACTTGGAGCTGAATCTTCACCGTTGTCAGATTCCAAGTAGGCGCCTGCGTACGATCACGGAACCATGAGGGGGAGATGTAACCGTGCGGTCCGGCAAATAGTGCTGTCGCTCGACCGTCCTGTTGGAGCGCTGCGAGGTGCGGATTCCGGCGATCGACGTGGCCGAGG
>CAYRAC010000454.1:0-4177 GCA_964422045.1 uncultured Steroidobacteraceae bacterium | reverse complement strand
GTGAAGAAGGCAGCGGTCATACTCGGCGAGATGTACGAACGCGGGATCGGCGTCGAGCGCGACCAGGACGCAGCGCTGAAATGGTACCGGATTGGCGCTGAATTCGGCGATCCCGAGGCAATTCTTTGCCTGGCCAATGTCCAGGCCAGCGGGTTTGGCGACACTCCACCCGACGCTGGCAAGGCGATGAAGCTGGCCAAACAGGCGGCGGACATGGGCTATTCGCCTGCAATGATATTCATCGGACAAGCTTATCTCAGCGGGCGCCAGGGTGTCGCGCAGGACGTGGCGGCCGCAATAAAGGCCTTCGGGGCCGCGGCCGAGGTGGGTGATCGGCAGGCGATGCTCGCGTTGGGCGAAACCTATCTGGGAAACGCCCCCGGCCTCACCCCCAACGATCGCTCCGGGCTATTCTGGATCCGCAAGGCGGCCGACCGGGAATCGCCCAAGGCGATGCTCATCCTATCCAAGTTTTACGCCGAAGGCACGATGGTGGACAGAGATCCGATTGCCTCGCGCTATTGGTTCAATCAAGCCGCCCTCCGCGGCTACGTTCATCCCGACAATCGAGGCATCGCAGCCGCCCAGCAAACGTTCCTCGACTTCTGGCGCTACGCCGACTTCAGCCCGAGCTACGTCTATGTCAATGAATACGGCACCGCCGTCGGTGACAGCGGCGACAGCATGCTCAATGGACTTTTCTCCGGCCTCTTTGGCGCAATGGCCTCGTACTATGGCAACCAGCAGCAAATGATCGATGGCCTGGAGCTCATGGGCAAACATCGCGGTCGAAAAATTTATGGGGGCACCGTTTCATCCCACTTTGTCTCAAGCCTCCAGCTGAAGGCAGGAGAAACGGCGTCGATCCGTTCCTATGGCATCATTTCCACCGGCATGATGTCGGGACTGGCTGACGCCGACGGCCTCGGTCCCAATTGGCCAGAATATCGCATCGTGCCTTACATTCCCTGCAGCGCAGTCATGGCGCAGGTTGTAGGCACGCCATGGCAACTGGTCGGAAAGAGCAATCGGCTCACCGCACGCGAGAACGGACCGCTTGCGCTGGCGCTCAACGCAATAGACTACCGCAACTACAAGGGTTACTTCGACCTTGTTGTTGAGGTGCCGGATGAGAATTGATTTCTGGCGCCCAGGTGCCGCAGCGGATCGCACGCACACCGCTTTCGTCGATAAATCTTGTGCCAATGCGTCAGGAGGCATTCGCCCCGTCCCTCCTTGCGCGCTCGTTCACGACCTAGCATTCTACAGCAAGCAGCTTTCTGGGGCGCTGCATGCCATGCCCTGGACGAGGACGTCATTCGAGGCCTGTATCTAAGCCCGCCAAAGGTCTGGATGCGTAACTCACCGCTTATGCATGGTCACAAAATCAAGTTACGCGCTTAACTGGACAACCGTTCATCGGAAACAACTATGAAATTCAATCAGTACAACCGCAGAGACTTTCTCAAAGCGGGCAGCGCGGCTCTTGCCGCAACGACCGCCGCCTGGAGCGCACGCAGCTACGCCATGATCGTAGGCGCCAACGACCGCATCCGGGTCGGCGTCGTCGGGTGCGGAGACCGGATGAAGCAAGCCTTGATTCCCGCATTCCTTGAGCACGCCAAGGAAATGAACTTCGAATTAGTCGCGGTTTCCGACATCTGGAGCCGTCGGCGAGACGAGGGCACCGCCTACATACGGAAGCTCGGCGGAGGCCCCGTGGACGCGGTTCGCAATAACGACGAGCTTTATGCGCGCAAGGATGTGGATGCGGTGCTCATCGCAACCGCCGATTTTCAGCACGCCCTGCATGGCGTCGAGGCCGTCACTGCCGGCCGCGACGCCTATGTGGAAAAGCCCACTGCTCACACCATGGACGATGCCCGCAAGTTTCTCGCGGCGGTCAAAAGGACCGGCAGGATTGTCCAGATCGGAACCCAGCGCCGCAGCACGCCCAGCTATCAGAAGGCCGCCGAATACATCCAGTCCGGCAAGTTCGGCGACATCGTCATGGTCGAAATGACATGGAACGTGAACCAGCCCGGCCGATGGCGCCGGCCCGACGTGGTGCCGCTGCTTAAAGAGCAGGACACGGACTGGACGCGCTATCTCCTCAATCGGCCGTACGAGCCATTCAACGCCCGCAAGTACCTCGAGTTTCGCCTATTCTGGCCTTACTCCTCGGGTATCCCTGATCAGTGGCTGGTCCATCAGATTGATACAGTGCATTGGTTTACAGGCCTGCCGCATCCGCGCAGCGTTGTCGCCAACGGCGGCATCTACTTGTGGAAAGACGGCCGACAGAACTGGGACACCATGACCGCCGTCTTCGATTATGGACCGCTCGACGATCGCACAAAGGGATTTCAGGTGCAATACTCATCGCGGTTCACTAACTCAGCCGGCGGGACGAAGGAGCTTTATTACTCGAACGGCGGCATGATCGATATGGACAAACAAACGGTCACCTCCACAGGCGGCCTCAACGCTCGCTCAGCAATGGAGATGGGAATGCAGCCAAACTTGCTGCCCAGTTTTTCATTAGGCGAAAACGCTGCGGCGGTATCGACCGATGCCAACACCCACGGCGATTCGCAGACCTCGGCCAACATGCGCAATTGGATGGAGTGCGTCCGCTCCCGCAATACTCCAAATGCCCCCATCGAAGCCGGATACAGTCACTCCATCGCGCTTTGCATGAATGTCGCCGCCATTCAGACAGGCGAAAAGGTGACCTTCGACGAGAAGACCCAGCAGGTTATGGTTGGAGGCCGGGTTTATGAGTGATGCGACCAGATCCAGATACATTGCGGCAGTGTTACTGACCGCTCTTCCTCCGGCAGCTGCATCCGCTCAGGGTGTTCAAGTGGTCGCACACGAAGCTGAGCAACGGGTCGACATCACGATCGACGGCCGTCCATTTACGTCGTGCGTTTGGCCTACTTCGCTCAAGAAGCCGGTTCTGTATCCTCTTGTTACCGATGAGGGAATTACTGTGACGCGCGGTTTCCCGCTCGATCCGCGGCCAGGTGAGCGGGTCGACCACCCGCACCATGCCGGCCTATGGTTCAACTATGGTAATGCCAACGGGTTCGACTTCTGGAACAACTCCGACACCATCAAAATGGAAGATCGCGCAATGATGGGCACGATCGCCTTCAAGAAGATCGTGGCGACAAAGAGCGGTCCTGAGACAGGCGAATTGGTCATCGAGTCGACATGGATTGCCGGCAACGAAGTACCAATTCTCAATCAAACCACGCGTTACGTCTTTATGCGCCGCAGCCATGCCCGTGTAATTGATTATGATGTAACGCTCCGGGCACTCGACCGTGTTGTCTTCAAAGATGATAAAGAGGGCCTGCTCGGTCTGCGGGTTGCCCGCTGGCTCGAATCGCCGGATGAAAAGGGTGGGACCTTCATGGACGCAAACGGCAAGCCAACAAGGGTTGACGCCACCGACACAAAAGATGCAACGGGGATATATCTTACCAGCGAGGGCGTCAAAGGGCCTGCCGCCTGGTCGAAGCGCGGGCGGTGGTGTTCCCTCACGGGGCACACAGGAAACCATGAAGCGACGATTGCGATTTTTGACCGCCCCGGGAACCCCGGCTATCCGACCTACTGGCACGCGCGAGGGTACGGGTTGTTTGCCGCCAACCCCCTGGGGCGCATAATTTTCGATTCAAAACAACCCGCCTTTAACTTCACGATTGAGAAGAACCAGATGGCCACTTTTCGGTACAGGGTCGTTCTATACTCCTACCCTGCGGATGCCGAACAATTGAATCGGGAGGCGGATCGGTTCGCCGCTACAAGCAAGTAGCGCCCGTAGGCTCGAAAGGAGTCAGTTGATCTCTCAGCAGGTTCTCGTCGGCGAGAGGCGATGGGCCTGTGAAGACGTTCCACTCCGGTGCTCGACAAAGGCATTCTAAGCGCTTAGCTTCTTTAGCATGACCCATACAGCTTTCAGCCGAAAAGGCGGGAAAGTTCGCTCTTTGGCAAAGTCGAATGCCAACCGAGCCAAGGCGGTGGCCTATTGGAACGCGGTCCGTGCGGGGAAAAGACCGGCTCCGCGACGAATGCGCATACCGCCAAACCCGGAGAAAGTCGCCCAGTTGTTGGCGAACTATTGCCTTCGGACTGGAATCACCCGGCTGGAAACCTTCGGCTCGAC
>CAYRAC010000453.1:0-4202 GCA_964422045.1 uncultured Steroidobacteraceae bacterium | reverse complement strand
GACAGCGTGGTTGCGGTGCACGGCTATGCAGCGTCCGGACCCGATGTGTTGCTCGGCGGATTGGATGAGCGGCTGAAGCGCGAGGTGGCGCGCGCGCTTGCGGATTGCGGGGTGTCGTGCCTTACTGAGGGGCATCGTTTTCCAGGCAAGCACCCGCACAATATTTGCAATCGAGGCCGTTCCGGGCGAGGCGTACAACTCGAATTGAGCGAAGGATTGCGCAAGGCGGGCAACTGGCGCGGCCTGGGGGCGGCGTTGCGCGACGTTTTGAGAGGTTAAGATGCCGAGTCCTGCACGCGGGGCGATGATCGCCGCAGTTTTCATCATGGCGTCGTCGAGCGCCGCTCGAGCGAACCCGCCCTCGAGGCAAGCAGCGGCGCCGGTCGATTCCGTCAATACCTTCATCGGCACGGGCGGCGGTGGCGTGGATTACGGCGGCACGATGCCGTTCGTCACCACGCCCTTCGGCATGACCAACTGGACGGCGCAGACCCGCCAGAACCGGATCAGCGTCAGCTCCTACGCCTACGAAGACACCTACATTCAAGGGTTCATCGGCACGCATCAGCCGGCGATCTGGATGGGCGATTACGGCTATGTGACGCTGATGCCGGAAGCCGGATCGATCAATTACGCGCCGGAAGCACGCCGGCTGGCATTTACGCACCGCGACGAAGTGAGCACGCCTTACTACTACTCGGTGAAGATGGGCGCGGATCCCAAAGAGCGGATCCGGGCGGAAATGACGGCGACCGACCACGCGGGCTATATGCGCTTCACCTATCCGCACGGCGCAATCCCGAGCGTGCTGATCGAGGCGACGCGCCCGGGCATCCGCGGCTTCGTGAAAATCGATGCCGCCCGGCGCGAGGTCGTCGGCTACAACCCGGACCGCATGGACGCCAATTTGGGTCCCTTGAGATTGCCGAATTTCAAAGGCTATTTCGTGGTGCGATTCGATCAAGCGTTCGCCGCGAAAACCGTGTACGAAGCGGTCTTGATGTGGCCGGGCAAGGATGAGGTCGACGGCGTCAACGTCGGCGCCTTCGTGAGCTTCGCGGGCGGCGGGGTGGTGGAGGCGAAAGTCGGCACCTCGTTCATCAGTATCGAGCAGGCGCGGGCCAATCTCGACGCGGAAATACCCGGTTGGAATTTCCTGCAAGTGCGCGACGCGCTCAAGGCGAGCTGGAATCAGAAGCTCGGCATTGCCGCGATCGACGGCGCCGACGAGCACCAGCGGCGCGTGTTTTATTCCGGCCTGTACCACGCGCTGCTGTATCCGAAGCTGTTCTCCGAAGGCGGCCGCTACTACAGCGCGTTCGACGATAAAATCCATGACGGCACGGCCTATACCGCGTACTCCATTTGGGACACGTTTCGGGCGGAGAACAGCCTGTTGACCCTGTTCGCACCCGAACGCATCGCTCCGATGGTGCAGTCGCTGCTGCAAAATTATGTCGAGGGCGGCTGGATGCCGAAATGGCCCAATCCTTCCTATACCAACATCATGATCGGCACACATGCCGATTCACTGGTCGCGGAGGCGATCGCCAAAGGCTTCAAGGGCTTTGACTACGCGCTCGCCTACAAGGCGGTGTACGCGGATGCGATGACGCCTCCGGAGGGCGACACGACCCGGCGCTGGTTCGATCGCGAGCCGTACACTCCCTACGAAGCGCGCGCGGGCCTCACCTATGCGAAGACGCTGGGATACATACCGGCCGACAAGGTGGCCGAATCGGCATCGAGCACGCTCGAGGAGTCATACGACGACTATGCCGCCGCACAAGTGGCCAAGGCGGTCGGCAATCGCGGTGACTACGCCTTCTTCTTGAAGCGTTCGACCAATTACAAGCGGCTGTTCAATGCCGCGCGCGGATTCATGCAGGCCAGGAACTCGGATGGCAGCTGGGCATCGCCTGAGGAGGGCTGGACCGAGGGCGATCAATGGGTGTATCTGTTCGCCGCGCTGCACGACGTGCCGGGCGTGGTGCAATTGTTGGGCGGTCCGCAGGCGGCGAGCGCCAAACTCGATGCGCACTTCGCCGGCGGCCACAACCGCCATGACAATGAACCGAGCCATCATTACGGCTATTTGTACGACTACACGGGTGAGCCGTGGAAGACTCAGGCGCGCGTACGAGATATTGCGCGCACGGCCTACACGGATACGCCTAACGGCGTGCTCGGCAACGAGGATTGCGGGCAAATGTCCGCGTGGTACATATTCTCGGCGATGGGTTTCTATCCGTTGAACCCGGCCTCCGCCGAGTACGTGATCGGCAGCCCGCTATTCGCGCGCGTCACCCTGCACCTGCCGAACGGCAGGACCTTCGATATCGCGGCACACGGCAATGACGCGAACAACGTCTACATACAATCGGCAACGCTCAACGGCGTCCCGCTGCAAGTACCCGTCATTGGCTACGCGCAAATCGAAGCGGGCGGCGAGCTCGTGTTCGTGATGGGGCCGAAGCCCTCGGCGTGGGGTGCCGGGTGGCACCCGCAGCCGATAAGAATCAACGACTAGGACTCCGCGAACGGATGGCTGCGATCAGCGGCGCGCCCAATGGCCTTCGCGCAGATGCCAGCCACCGTTGACGCGCACCCATGCGTGCGGCACCCAGTGATATCCGGGGCGCGGTGCGTCCCAATGGCCCGGAACCCAGACATGCTGGGCGCCATTCCAATTCCAATAGCCGCCGAGCCAAACATACCCAGGCTGCGGGGGCACGCCGATGACTTCTACTTGAGGTGGCGGGGGCGCTACACTGATGTACGCCACGGGGGGCGCCGGAACTGCGATGGAGCCGCGGACCACGCAGCCGCCGAGCACGGTCGCCGCGGCGAGAGTCGCGCATAACAAAGGCAGAGCCAACTGAGTACGTTTCATTGGTTGTCGAATCCTTGTGGATTTACAGGTCAGTCCACATCAAGAACGGACGAAGCGGTTTGTCGTTGACCGCAGCGATGATAGGACGCGCGCAACGCGGCCGCGATTGCGGCATGCTGCCAACGCGACTTGGTTCACATATTCGGCGCAGTTGCCAATGAAGAGAATCGAACAACAACAGGCGATAACCCCATGACTGCGGATCCGCGCGAGACCCTCGCCACGAGCGCGATGAGCCGCGTGCAGATCGCGGTCGTCGCGATCACGATCGGCCTGAACGCGCTCGACGGCTTCGATGTGCTCGCCATCAGCTTTGCATCGCCCGGCATCTCGCGCGATTGGGGCATCGATCGCGCCGCGCTCGGCTTCATTCTCTCCATGGAATTGCTCGGCATGGGCATGGGCTCGATTTTCCTGGGCGGCGTGGCCGACCAGATCGGACGGCGCCGCACATTGCTCGGCTGCCTGATCATCATGGCGTTCGGCATGTTCATGGCGTCGCGGGCCGCGGGCGTGTACGACTTGTCGATATGGCGCGTGTTCACGGGCGTCGGTATCGGCGGCATGCTGGCGGCGACCAACGCCGTGGTTGCGGAATTCTCCAACGCCCGGCGCCGCAATCTCAACGTGTCCTTGATGGTGATCGGCTACCCGGTAGGCGCCATCGTCGGCGGCTCGATATCGGCGCTGCTGCTCAAGGATGGCGATTGGCGCGTCGTGTTCGAGTTCGGGGCCGCGGCCACCGCGACGCTCATTCCATTGGTGTCGTGGCTGGTGCCCGAATCGGTGCCGTGGCTGTGCCGGCGACAACCGGCGCACGCACTTGCGCGCGTCAATCGCAGCCTGAGCCGCATGCGCCTGGCGCAGATCGCAGCCTTGCCGGCGGTCCCGCCGGCCGATCGCAAGAGTTCTGCGGTCGACATATTCAGTCCGCAGCTGGCGCGCCTCACGCTGCTCGTGACCATCGCATATTTCTTCCACATCACGACGTTCTATTTCATTTTGAAATGGGTGCCGAAGATCGTGGTCGACATGGGATTCACGGCATCCTCCGCGGCCGGCGTGCTGGTATGGGCGAATATCGGCGGCGCCGTGGGCGGCGCCATCTTCGGGCTGCTGACGCAACGCGTCGGTCTCAAAGGCCTCACCATGGTCGTGCTGGCGGTCTCGACCTTGATGGAGGCGGTATTCGGCCGCGGCCAGACCACGCTTGCGGGCCTGTCGCTGGTGTGTGCGATCACCGGCTTTTTCACCAACGCCGGGGTGGTCGGGCTATACAGCCTCATGGCGCAGGTGTTCCCGACGCATG
>CAYRAC010000452.1:0-4218 GCA_964422045.1 uncultured Steroidobacteraceae bacterium | reverse complement strand
CGTGACCGCCCGAAATCAGGGTCGCCACACACGTGGTGCGAAGCTGAGCATTGAGGCGTACGTTTTGGCCGAGGCCGGCCGCCAGCCGTTAAATCGCATTATCGGGTCCTGGCAGAGATCCATGTCCCCCGGGACTCGTCGTCTCCAGCGTGTAGGTGACGTAGGTCTTTTCGCTGGTCCCGACTTCAAAGAACTGGCGCTGACCGTTCTTGGTATTCCCGCCACCGCCGTCGAGATTCACGACCAGCGCCGCGTCGATCAAATTGCGATGCTCCTTGAGCAGAAAAGCCGGTCCGTTGGCATCGCCGCCCGCCTCCTCGTCGGCCGTGAACGCAACGATGAGGTCGCGCGCCGGAATAAATTTCTCGCGTTTCAAACGGATCAATGACTCGACCAAGGCGGCGTCGCCGTCCTTCATGTCGATGGTGCCGCGGCCGTAGAACCAGCCGTCACGCTCAGTCAGCTTGAAAGGATCGACCGACCAGTCCTCGGGTTTGGCATCGACTACATCGAGGTGACCTAGGAATAATACCGGTGCGCTCGAGCGCTTGCCGCGATAGCGGACCACGAGGTTTCCCTTCGTCGGGTGCTCCGATGGCGCCAGAAACAGCACATCGTCCGCCGCAAAGCCGGCGCTCAATAACCAGCTCTGGATGGCCTTGGCGGCGTCCGTCGAGCCGTGTGCGTGCGTGGTATCGATCTGCACCAGAGTCTGCAGCATGTCGCGCGCGAGCTTGAGGTCAGCAGGCGGAGGCAGCGGCGGCGACGCCGCCCATCCCGGGACCGCAGCGCAAATCAGAATCGACAGCCATCCTCTCATTGAATTTCCTCGTTACTTGACGTTCACTGGCAGCATAACGGAACTCGGGGATATTCCAATGCGGACAGCGATTTTCATCGTGGGTGGCTTGGTACTTTGGGCGGCGTGCCTCGGTGCCGCCAAATACCTGTCTGGGTCCGCGGCGTCCCTGACGAGCGCGACCATCGGCTTCGTTGCGGTTTGGTTTGTGGCGGCGGCCGCCAATATGTGGGTTGGCGTTTCCAAGGCTGGCTACGCGATTAGCGAGGAGTTGCCGGTTTTCTTGGCGATATTCCTGACCCCGGTGCTGGTGGCCGTGGTGGTGCGGTGCAAGTGGCTTTGACGGGGGCGAGAAATGAACAGCACCAGACTCGAAGCCTTTAGCGATGGCGTCATCGCGATCATCATCACCATCATGGTGTTGGAGCTGAAAATCCCCGAGGGCCGGACCCTGGATGCGCTGGTGCCCTCGATTCCGATTTTTTTGAGTTACGTCCTGAGCTTCATCTATGTCGGTATTTATTGGAACAATCACCACCACATGCTGCATACCTGCGAGGAAGTCACCGGCCCAATCCTGTGGGCCAACTTGCACTTATTGTTCTGGTTGTCGCTTTTCCCGGTGACCACCGCATGGATCGGCGAGAATCATGACGCGGCCGCACCCGCGGCGCTCTATGGGGTGGTCTTGCTGATGGCCGCTCTCGCGTACGTGCTGCTCCAACAACTCATCATCAGCGCGCAAGGACCGGAGTCGCTGCTCAAGAAGGCCGTGCGCGGCGATTGGAAGGGCAAGGTATCGCCGTTCCTATATTTGGTCGGTATCGTTGCCGCCTATTGGGCGCCCCGGTTAGCACAAGCACTGTACCTGCTGGTCGCACTATTGTGGTTCATCCCGGATCGGCGCATTGAAAATGTCATTGCAATCAAACCTGAACACAGCGGCTAGATGATGCCCTTCGCGTGCAACGCCTCGAGAACGCTCGCCGACATGGCCAATCGCTGCCCGAGCACTTCGCGCGTTTGCGCCCCCAAGGATGGCGGCGCGGATCGATACGTCACCGGCGTTTCGGAGAGACGCAGGGGATTGGCGACCAATGGCACGCTACCGCCGCTCGGATGAGGCAGCTCGATGCGCATGCCGCGAGCACGCACCTGCGGATCTGCAAAAACGGCGTCCAGCGCATTGATGGGCCCGGCGGGAACCCCGACGCTTTCCAGGGCGCGGGTCCAGTGGGCGGTGGGATGGGTCACGGTGACCGCGCTCAATCGGTCGATCAACTCGCGACGATTCACCACCCTTTGTTTGTTGGTGGCGAAGCTCGGATCTGCCGCCAGCACCGCCAAGCCCAAGACGCCGCAGAGCCGGGCGAATTGCGCGTCGTTGCCGACTGCGATGATCATGTAGCCATCGCTGGTTGGAAAATCCTGATACGGCACGAGGTTCGGGTGAGCATTGCCGGAACGCTGCGGAGCCGTCCCGCCGATGAGATAGTTCATCGCTTGGTTGGCGAGGCAGGCAACCTGCACATCGAGCAGCGCCACATCGATGTGCTGTCCTTCGCCGGTGCGCTCGCGGTGCGCAAGCGCCGCCAAAATCCCGATCGTTGCGTAAAGTCCCGACAAAATATCGGTCACGGCAACGCCCGCCTTTTGCGGGCCGGCCCCCGGTTCTCCGTCCTGCCGTCCCGTGATGCTCATCAGGCCGCCCATCGCCTGCACCAGCAGATCGTAACCGGCGCGTTGCGCATAGGGGCCGGTTTGGCCGAACCCGGTGATGGAGCAGTAGATGAGGCTTGGATTGGCGGCCCGAAGTGACGCATAGTCGAGGCCATAGGCTTGAAGTCCGCCGACCTTGAAATTCTCCAACACCACGTCCGAAGTGCATGCCAGGTCGCGAACGATGGCTTGACCTTCGGCCTTCGTGAAATCGACCGTGATGGATTTCTTGTTGCGATTTGCGCAAAGGTAATACGCGGCGTCGCTGGTTTCGCGGCCTTGCGCGTCGCGCAAGAATGGCGGCCCCCAACCCCGAGTGTCATCGCCGGTGCCCGGGCGTTCCACCTTGGTCACATCGGCGCCGAGATCAGCCAGGACCTGTCCCGCCCAGGGTCCGGCCAAGACCCGGGAAAGATCGAGCACCGTGACGTGCGAGAGTGCGCTTTTCATGGCGCTAAGTTAGCACGGCCGAAAGGCACACTGATCCTGAAGTTTGTGCGATGCTTGGCTTTCACGTGGGGACAAAAGGCTGAAATATGGGCTTCCATTGGGACGATCCGTTCCTGCTCGACGAGCAGTTGAGCGACGAAGAAAAGATGCTGCGGGATGCCGCGCGCGATTATTCGCAGGGCAGCTTGGCGCCGCGCATCGTCGAGGCTTTCCGTCACGAACGGACCGATCCGGCGATCTTCAAAGAAATGGGTGAATTGGGCCTGCTCGGCACGACGATTGCGGAACAGTACGGCGGCGGCGGACTCAACTACGTGAGCTACGGACTCATCGCGCGCGAGGTCGAGCGCGTCGATTCGGGATATCGATCCATGATGAGCGTGCAGTCCTCGCTGGTGATGCTGCCGATCGATCGCTTCGGTACGGAACCGCAAAAACACAAGTACTTGCCGCCCTTGGCGCGTGGCGAAGCGATCGGCTGTTTCGGCCTGACCGAACCCGATCATGGATCGGACCCCGGCAGCATGGTCACCCGGGCGCGCCGCGCTCCCGGCGGCTACAAGCTCTCCGGCGCGAAAACATGGATATCCAACAGCCCGATCGCCGACATATTCATCGTGTGGGCAAAAACCGACGACGACATCATCCGCGGCTTCATTCTGGAGAAGGGCTGGAGGGGTCTCGCGGCGCCGGTGATTCACGGCAAGGTGGGGCTGCGCGCATCGACCACGGGACAAATTCTCATGGATGAAGTGTTCGTGCCCGAGGAGAATCTATTGCCGGGAGTTGCGGGATTGAAAGGCCCGTTCACCTGCCTCGACTCGGCGCGCTACGGCATCTCCTGGGGCGCGCTTGGCGCGGCCGAGAGCTGTTGGCACACGGCGCGCCAGTATGTGCTCGAGCGAAAGCAATTCGGACGCCCGCTGGCAGCCAACCAACTGGTGCAAAAAAAGCTGGTCGATATGCAGACCGAAATCGCTCTGGCGCTGCAGGGATGCCTGCGACTCGGCCGCATGAAGGATCAAGGGATTGCCTCGGTTGAAATCACCTCCCTGCTGAAGCGCAATTCCTGCGGCAAGGCGCTCGATGTGGCGCGTGCGGCGCGAGACATGCTCGGCGGCAACGGCATCTCGGACGAATTCGGCGTGATTCGACATCTCGTGAATCTCGAGGTCGTGAACACCTACGAGGGCACCCACGATATTCACGCCCTGATTCTCGGCAGAGCTCAGACCGGAATACCCGCCTTC
>CAYRAC010000451.1:0-4222 GCA_964422045.1 uncultured Steroidobacteraceae bacterium | reverse complement strand
CCGCCATCCACAAGGACAGCGATCCCCAGCCGCATCCGAGCTCCAGAATTCGCTCACCGTCCGTAAGGCGTGCGCGCTCGGCCGTGAGCTCGAGCATATTCGCTTCGGCTTCATCCAGCGAGTCGGCCGCGTTACGGTAGTAACCCGAGGAGTACTTCAAGTGCCGGCCGAGTACCCGCTCGAAGAAGGCACACGGTAATTCGTAATGCTGCAGATTGGCATCGGCCGTATTGACGGCGATGGGACTTTGCCGTAACCGCGCAATCAACTTCGTCAGACGACGCTGCTGCGCTTCCAAGCTGTCTTGCTGTTCCTCGGCGAGCCGCGCTTTCAGCAAGCGTCGAATTCCGAAGCGGATTAGAAAATCCGGCAGTAAATCGCGCTCCAGCAAGCGCATCGACCAGGATATCGGCACGGGGACGGTTATGCTGCTCATGGGTGCATCACTTGATTTGCGCCGCGGCGCGTTGAAATACCGGCGTCAATAACTTATAGATGAAATAGACCGCACCCGGCGCCACCAGGATCCAGGCCAATCCCGCATGCAGGATCGCATCCCAGAGCACGACGATGGCGTGTCCCGCCCCTTGCGCAATGAGAGCGAGACCTTCTTTGATCGATACGGGCTGCGGAGGAACTTGGAGGATCCACTCACCGAGGCGCACGAACGGGATGATCAGCAAAATCTGGGTGGGCGCCATGGCGGCCTGCACGACTTGGATTGCCGGCAGATTCAAGCGAAATCCGAGTGCGATTGCGGTGCAAAGCAGGGTTGAGATTCCGAGTATGGGAACGTTGCCGACCACCACCCCGATCGCCACGCACAGCGCTAAGCGCCTGGGTGACATGCCTTGCTGCAACAAGGCGAGCAGCGGCGCGAGAATCCTGCGATGCGACCAGCTCTTCACGGGCGCAGTCAGCGATTGCGCGTCGTGAGAATCGCCGCTGCGTCTTGATCGGGGCGCAGCCGCGTGAGCTGCAGCAGCACATAGGCGGACATTGCCATATTGCCGAGGAGCATAATGGCGCAAAACCACAAGACGCGCGGCAAGCAACGAGATTCCTTGAAAAATACCCACACGTAGAAGGTCAAAAAGCCGAAATAAGCGTCCATCAGGGTGGCGATCGTCCAATAACGGTCCGGTTCGGATTTCAGGCCTCCCCACTGCAACACGGATTGCCGAGTGCTGGCCCATGCCGTGTACACCAGCAGCGCCAGAAAAATGCAGGAAAACAGGAATTTTAAGGCCGTTTTGGTCGACATGGGCGTACATCTCACGGGTTATTCGGCTGCGCCGGCCGGTCGGATTCAGGATTTTGCAAGATATCGGAATGGCTTAAGGCCGGTCGAGCCGCTACAGTGATTTCCAGGGAGCAACGCAAGTATGTCCAATGAAAGTGCAATTCGACGCGAGGTCGGTGGCATCGCGCTGATGTTCACCGGCTTAGGCTCGATCATCGGCTCGGGTTGGTTATTCGGGGCCTGGCGCGCCGCGCAACTTGCCGGTCCGGGAGCGATCTATTCCTGGATCATCGGCGCGGTGATCATCCTGTTCGTCGCCCTGACCTATGCAGAACTCGGGGCGATGTTTCCGGAGTCGGGCGGCGCCGTGCGCTATGGGCACTATTCACACGGCTCGCTGGTCGGATTCGTCGCGGGCTGGGCCGCCTGGATTGCCATCGTTTCGGTGATTCCGGTGGAGGCCGAGGCCTCGGTGCAATACATGAGTTCCTGGCCCTGGGCCTGGGCACAACACTTGTACGCTCATGCCGCCAATGGTCAGGGTGAGTTGACCAAGCCAGGCCTGTGCATTTCCGCGGTGCTGGTGGTGATCTATTTCCTGCTGAATTTTTGGAGCGTCAAAGTTTTTGCCGGTACCAACAGTGCGATTACATTTTTCAAGCTGATCGTTCCCGCGGCGACCGCCATCACGCTGATGTGCACCGAATTTCATTGGGAAAATTTTCACATCGGTATTCACGGCGGGCGCCATGTGGGCAACATCGCCTCGATCCTGACCGCGGTCGCCACCAGCGGCATCGTATTCAGTTACAACGGATTCCAAAGCCCGGTCAATCTCGCGGGGGAGGCCCGCAATCCGGGCCGCAGCGTGCCGTTTGCGATCTTTGGAGCGATTGCCCTCAGCACCGTGGTGTACCTGCTGTTGCAAGTCGCCTTCCTGGGAGCGATTTCTCCAGCGCATCTGCAGGAAGGCTGGGCCGCCCTGGAGTACAGCTCGCCGTTTGCGCAGCTGGCGCTCGCGATGAGCCTGAACTGGCTCGCCGTTCTGCTGTACGCAGATGCCTTTGTCAGTCCAAGCGGCACCGGCACGACGTATACGGCGACCACGGCTCGAATGATTTATGCCATGGAGCGCAGCGGCACGGTGCCCGCGATACTCGGCCGCGTGCATCCGCGCTTCGGGATCCCACGGCCGGCCATGTGGTTCAATTTGTTGGTGTCGTTCATTTTTCTCTTCTTCTTCCGGGGTTGGGGCAAGCTCGCGGCGGTGATCTCGGTGGCCACGATCATTACGTACCTGGTGGTACCGATCAGCGTCATGGTGCTGCGGCGCACGGCGCCGAATGTGCACCGGCCACTGCGCGTGCCGGGCCTGCCCATCCTCGCGCCGCTCGCCTTTGTGCTGGCCACCCTGATGCTGTACTGGGCGCGCTGGCCGCACACGGGCCAGATCATGCTGCTGTTGATTCTGCCGATGCCGGTGTATCTGTACTACCAAGGCAAGGCCGCTTGGTTCAATTTCGATCGGCAGCTGCGCGCCGCTTGGTGGCTGATTGCCTACTTGCTGGTGATCACGGGTTTGTCATGGGTCGGCAGCCAGGAATTTGGCGGGCTCAACTACATCGGCTACGGATGGGACCAGCTGTGCGTGGCGATCGCCGCGTTGATCTTTTTTTCCTGGGGACTTCGCAGCGGCTGGCGCACGCCTGCGATCGAGGCGGTGGAGCAGCGTTCGAATTCAGCCGGCGCGTCGGAAGGTCAGATTCACACGCTGCGCCCCTAGGATTTCGTGGTTACCCGCTTTCAGCGCGAGCACACCGTGGTAGTACAGACGTGCGGGACCCCCCCAAACCACGACATCGCCGTGCTGCACCGGCACGCGGCGCGGTCTGTCCTGTCGAGCGTTGCCGCCGAACAGAAAAACCGCGGGTAGACCGAGCGATACCGACACAATCGGTGCACTCAGGTCGAGTTCGTCCTTGTCCTGGTGAAGGGTCAGCCGCGCACCCGGTTCATAACGGTTGACGAGGCACGCGGTTGGCTTGAAGTTCGAGAACCCGCCCGCCTGCGCTGCCTGCCGGGCCAGCCTGAGAAAGACGTCGGGCATCGCGGGCCACGGCCGCCCGCTCTGTGGATCGCAGGCAGCATAGCGATAACCGCTGCTGTCGCTGATCCACCCGAGGTCGCCGCAATTTGTCATGGCGACCGACATTCGAAATCCGCCCGGTGTCACCCAGTGGCGGAACGGCGCGGCGGACGTGACGGCTTCGATGGCCGCCAAGAGGGCCGTCGCCTGATCCAAACAGAGTCCACGCAGCAAGCACGCGCCCGCCGCAAGACGTTCGCCGCGCACCTCACGCGCGGCGCCGAACAAATCTGGCGTGTGGCCGCGCACTCGTGCCGCCGCTTCACTCATTCAATACGCGGGTGCTCACCGCCCATGTGACCGCCGGCGGCTCGACTCCGAGCGGCGATTCATGATTGGGATCGAAGGTGCTCAATTGCTGTTTGAACCAAGTGACGAAGCGCGCGTCGCTGGTGAGACGCGCATCATCGTTGCCGCGAGCGTAGTACTCGAGCGCGTCCTGCGAAATCACGATGCGGATCATTCGCGAGCGCTTGTTCGGGCGGAATGAATCGCTGGTGAGGCGCCACGTGACCAGGATCATCATGTCTTGCGCGCCGCGCGGTACCAACACTCGTGGGTCGTCGCTCAGCTGGCGCATGACGAGCTCTCGAAAATGATTACTGAAGTCCTTCATCGCGTTCTATTGTAACCAAATCGCCGGCCGCCGCATCGCGAAGCCGAGATTTTCTCGGCCGCGATCAAGGCGAGGAGGAAGCTTCGAGGGCCTCGAGGCGTGGACCTTCGATACGCCCGATCCGCAGCGATGTGTCGTAGAGCACGACGCTGAATACGCTCAAGGCCAGGAGGAGGACGATGAAAGCCTTGACGTGGCGAGACTCGAAGCTGCGGAT
>CAYRAC010000450.1:0-4222 GCA_964422045.1 uncultured Steroidobacteraceae bacterium | reverse complement strand
TGTTTGCGATTCCACCATCCGCCGCCGAGCGACTGAAATAGCGCGGCCGTGTCCGCATAGCGATTGGCTCGGGCCTGCACCAATGACAGCTCCGCCTGGCGATACGCCTGCTCCGCGTTCCACAGCGCCACCAAGCCTATCGTGCCGAGCGCGCGCTGGCGCTGCGCCAGGTCGAAGGTGGCTTTCGCGGCGCGATCCGCTGCGTCGCTCGCGGCGAGCGCCGCGGCGTCCGCCTGCAGCGCGCGCAGGGTGTCGGCGACATTCTGGCAGGCGAGAATCACGGCCGCCCGGTATTGCGCGGCGGCCTGATCCAAGGCGGCGTACGCGGCACGATGTTTATGCAACAGCGCCCCCGCGTCGAACAGCGTCTGCGTCAATGAAGCGCCGGCATCCCAGAACCCTGTGTACGGGGTGAACAGCTGGCCGAGCTTGAGCGCGCTCGAGCCCACATCGGCGTCTATGCTGAATTGCGGCAGCATATTGGCGAGCGCAACGCCCACCGCGGCCGACGCGGCGTGCATGTTCTCCTCGGCCTGACGCACATCGGGACGTTGCTCGACCAGCTTTGACGGCACGCTGAGCGGCAGCTCCGTGGGCAGCGTCAGCTCTTCCAAGCGGAAGGTCTCCTCGGGCTCGTCCGACGGCAGCCTGCCCAACATCGCCGTCAAGGCGTCGCGCGACTGCCCCAATTGCTTCTGCAGCGGCGGCAGGGTTTGCTCGGTCTGTGCCTGCGCCGATTGCTGCGCGAGAACGTCCAAGTCGCTCGCGGTTCCGAGCGAGCGTTGGCGCAGCACGCTGTCCGTCAGTTGCCGCTGCAATTGCAACAGGCGCTGCGTCGCCGCGATTTGTCCGCGCAGCGCAGCCTCCTGCACGGCCGTCACCACCACGTTGCTGCTCAACGTCAGGTAGGTCGCCTCGAGCTGAAAGCGGCTGCTGTCGAATTGCGCCTTGGCCATTTCGACCTGGCGTCGCGTGGCGCCGAACACGTCGGGCGCATAGCTCAAGGTCAGTTGTGCGGTGTACAGCGTGTACGTGGAACTCGAGGCGACCGTCGGGCTGGTCAAGGTGCCGGTCGGGAACTCGGATCGCTCGCCGCTCAAGGAGCCTTGCACCACGGGAAAGAAGCTGGTGGTTTGCGCCGAGTAGAGTTCATGCGCCTGGCGCACCGCGGCCTGCGCGGCGCCCACGTCCGGGTTGGCGCTGAGTGCCTGCTCGACTAAATGGTCAAGCGCGGGCGATTTGAACAAGGTCCACCACTCGCCCGGAATGTCCATGCCCGCGACCAGGCGCTGCGCATCGTCGCCGAGCGTCTCGGGCGCGTTGCCGTATCCAGCGGCCGCCGGCGGCGGCGGGCGTTTGAAATTGGGCCCGACGGCGCAGCCGGACGCAGCGGCCAACAGTACCCCGGCGATGACACCCAGCGCGAGACGCGAGGCCATCACCGCCCCCACCGTGCTTCGCCGTGGCGTTCTTCGGCCCAATGCTCGACGACGTGGTACATCGAGGGGAGCACGAACAGGGTCAACACCGTGGAGATCGCCAGTCCTCCGACCACCACGGTGGCGATGCCGCGCTGCACGTCGCTGCCGACCCCCGTGTGAATCGCCGCCGGCAGCATCCCGAGCGTCGCCGCCGCCGCCGTCATCAACACCGGCCGCAGCCGCTCGGTCGCCCCTTTCATGATGGCCTCGTGCAGTTCCAGGCCGGATTTTCGCATGCGATTGAGATTCGACACCATGATGATGCCGTTCTGCACGGCCACGCCGAACAACGCGATGAACCCGACGCCGCTCGCGACATTCAAATTCTGCCCCGTCAAATGCAGCGAAATCAGTCCGCCGAGCGTGGCCAAGGGCACCACGCCGAGAATCAACAACGCTTGGCGGAACGACTTGATCCCGACGGTCAGGAAAATCAACATCATCCCCATCACCAACGCGAGTATCACCAGCAGCCGCGCCTCCGCGCGCCGCTGGTTCTCGAACTGGCCGCCCCACGTCAGCCGGATCTTGTTGCGGTCGAAATGCACCTGCGCCGCAATCTTGGCCTGCGCTTCGGCCAGGTAGGACGTCAGGTCGCGATCGCGGTTGTCGATGCGGATGGTGAGATTGCGCTCGCCGTTTTCGCGGGTCACGGTGCTCTCGCCCGAGCGCACTCGAATGTCGGCGATCTGTGACAGCGGCACCTGGACGCCGCCGGCGGTATTCACCAGCAAGTTGCCGAGCGCTGCGGGCGCGTTGCGCGCATCTTGCGTGTAACGCACCGTCAACGGATAGGATCGCTCGCCGACATACACGGTGGACACCGGCGCCTGGCCCACTCCGGTCTGGATCACGTTCTGCACATCGAGCATGTTGATCCCGTAACGGGCGGCCTTGTCGTGATCCAGTTTGATTTCCATTTGCGGGATCGGCGGCTCCTGGAATAGCGAGGCGCTCGAGGTACCCTGGATCGAATACAGCACATCGACGATCTGCGCGCCGATGCGGCGCAGCTGATCCAAATCGTCGCCGTAGATCTTCGCCACCAGCGGACTGTGCGCGCCGCCGACCATGTCGTTGACGCCGTCGATGATCGGCTGGCTGATCCCGATCGAATACCCGGGAAGTTCCTTGGCGAGGTCCGCCGCCAGCCGGTCGACGAACTGTTTCTTCGACTCGCCGGACGGCCACGTGTCGTACGGCTTCAGCCCGACCGGCGCTTCGATGTGCGACATGGTCCACGGGTCGGTGCCGTCGTCATTGCGGCCGGTTTGCGTGACCACATAGGACACCTCGGGATATTTCAAGATGGCGCGGCGCAGATCGCTCGCCATGTCGCTCGCCTTGTTCAAGGCCAGTCCGGTCGGCATCTGCACTTGCAGCCACAAGGAACCTTCATCGAGATCCGGCAGGAAATCCCGGCCCACCGTGCCTCCCAAGGCGATGACGGCGCACAAGGCAAATATGACGACGCCGTAGATGATGCGCGGCTGCTCGATGCAGGAGTGCAGCACGCGGTCGTAGCGCTCAGTGAGGCGTTCGAGCCAGCGATTGTGATATACCCGGCCGGGTTTGCGAAACGCGAGATACGCGAGTCCCGGGACCAGCGCCAGCGCGGTCAACAATGCTCCGAACAGTGCATAACCCATGGTGTAGGCCATCGGCGTGAACAGCTTCGCCTCCGCGCGTTCGAAGGAGAACAGCGGCAAGTACGCCGTGATGATGATCAGGCTGGCGAAGAAGATGGGGCGCGTGACCTGCAGCGTCGCCGCCCTCGCTTCGCTTTCGCTCAACTCTTCGTCGGGCATCGCCTCGCGCCGGCGCAGGACCGCTTCGGTCACCACGATCGCGCCGTCCACCAATATCCCGAAATCGATTGCGCCGAGCGACAGCAGATTCGCCGACACGTGAGTCAGATCGAGCAGCGAGAACACCGACACCAACGCCATCGGGATGCTCACGGCGACCACGAATGCGCTGCGCGGACTGCCCAAGAAGATGATCAAGATCAGAAAAACCAGCGCAATGCCTTCTAAGATGGTTTGGCCCACCTTGTGGATCGTGGCTCGAACCAGATCGTCGCGGTCGCTGTACGGGACGATACGCACGCCGGCGCTCGCCAATTTCGCATTGAGTTCGGCCACCTTGGCGTGCACGCCGCGCAGCGTCTGCGAGGGGTTTTGATATTTGAGCATCAGCACGATGCCTTCGAGCGTGTCTGGATTGCGATCCTTGCCGAGAATGCCCTCGCGTTCCTGATGACTGAGCGTGGTGCGGCCGAGATCGCGCACCAATACCGGCGCACCGCCCGCCTGCGTGACCACGATCGAGCCGATGTCTTGCAGCGTATGAATCAGTCCGACGCCGCGAATCACGTAGCTTTGATCGCCGCGCGACACGCGGCCGCCCCCCGCGTTGGCATTATTGTTATTGATCGCATTGATGACATCGGTGATGCCGAGGCCGTAATGCTGCAGCTGGCTCGGCTCGAGATCGAGCTGATACTCGGTGGTGAAGCCGCCGAAATTCGTATCGTCCACCACCCCGGGAACGGACTTGAGCGCCGGGATCACGGTCCAGCGCTGGATCTCGGACAGCTCCTGGAGATTTTTCGTATCCGACTCGAGCGTATAACGAAAGATCTCCCCGCCCGGACCCGCCACAGGATCGAGCGACGGGGCTGCGCCGGCCGGCAGCACCGCTTGGTTGATGCGCTCGATCAGCCGCTGCCGCACCCAGTA
>CAYRAC010000449.1:0-4229 GCA_964422045.1 uncultured Steroidobacteraceae bacterium | reverse complement strand
ATGTCCGGAACGACATCATCGTGCTGCAACGCGCACCACGTGCCGCTGCGTCCGGAACCGCACATCACCTCATCCGCGATCAGCAAGACGTCGTACCGGTTGCATACCGCCTGCATGGCCTGCGCATAGCCCGGCGGCGCGGGAACCACGCCGCCGGCGGCACCGACGATGGGTTCGAAGACAAAAGCGGCAACATGCTCGGCTCCCAACGAGAGAATGGCGCGCTCGAGTTCAGCGGCCAGATGTTTGACCAGAGTTTCGCCGGATACGCCGTCCGGCGGCCGGTAGGCATTCGCGGCGGAGACGAACGTCACCTCGAGCAAACTGCCTTCGAAGGCGCGGCGCCGCTGTAAAAAATCCGAGATGGATAAGGCACCCAAGCTGTCGCCGTGCCATGACCGCCGCCGCGCGATGAAGCGGCGCTTGCTCATCATTCCGCGCGCCGCAAAATGCTGAAGCGCGATTTTCAGGGCTGATTCGACGGCTTCGGAGCCGCTGCCGCTGTAGACGATGTCTTGAAAGCCGCCGCCCGAGAGACGCAGCAGCGCCGAGGTGAGATCTTCCAGCGCCGCACTCGTGAACAAATACCGGTAACCGTACGCAATATCGTTCAGCTGCCGGCTGATGGCCGCGTTGACCTCGGGGTGGGCATGTCCTAAGCAGAACACCGCCGGACCTCCCGAGCCGTCGAGATAGCGCTTTCCCGCCTCGTCGAACAAGTAGCTCCCCGTGCCGTGCGAGATCCGCGGCAGCTTCTCGATTCCAAACCCGCTCGGTCGATTTTTCATGCATTTTCTCCGCGAGAAACGCCGGCCCTCCGGACGATGTGCGAATATATCGCATGGCGCCGCCTGCCTCATCTGTGACCGACCCGCCGCCGCCCGCCCCGCGCGAGCGGGCCCTGGGGATCATTGCCACCGCCACAGTGCTCGCGCTCTTGTACTTCGCCCGCGATGTGCTGGTGCCGATCACCTTGGCGATCATTTTGAGCCTGATGATCGCGCCGCTGATCCGCTCGCTGCGGCATCTGGGACTCGGCCAAACGTTCTCGGTGCTGGCTGCCGTCGTCATCCTGGCGATTTCGTTTGCAACGGTCGCCGGCGTTTTGGTGTCGCAATTGGTGCATATGGCGGCGAATCTGCCGAGTTACGAGCGCACCGTCGAACGCAAATTGCGCACGCTCAACGATATCACGGTGGGCAAGTTCAACGCGCTCACCGGACAGGGGTTTCACTTGCCCAATCTGCATGCGCGCGACGCAGCGCCGCCGCTCGAGACCGCCGAGACGACCCGCGAGGCGGCCCGCGAGGCGGCCCCGATCCCCGTCGAGTTGCACGAGGCGCCGCCGACTCCGGTGCAAGTCGTTGAACGCGTGCTCGGATCGGTTTGGGTGCCGATAGAAACCGCCGGTATCGTCCTGGTCGTGTTGATATTCGTTCTATTGGAGCACGAAGCTCTGCGCGATCGCTTCATCCGCATCGCTGGCGGCTCCGACATACGCCGCACGACGCTGGCGATCAACGATGCCGGAGAACGGCTATCACGGTTCTTTGTTTCGCAGTTGGCGGTCAATGCGGGCTTTGCCCTCGTCATCTGGCTCGGCCTTAGCATCATAGGACTGCCGCATCCGCTGCTGTGGGGAACGCTTGCCGGCGTTCTGCGCTTCGTTCCCTACCTCGGAGTATGGATTGCCGCGCTCTGCTCGGTGCTGCTGGCTGCGGCAGTGGAGTCCGGTTGGACCCTGGCGGCCGTTACACTGGGATTTTTTGTCGCTGTCGAGTTGCTCGCCGCGCAGTTGATCGAACCGCGATTGTACGGCCACACCACCGGGCTATCGCCCTTGTCGGTGGTGATTGCCGCGATATTCTGGAGTTGGCTGTGGGGTCCGATCGGCTTGATCGTGTCGACGCCGCTGACCTTGTGCCTATTGGTGGCCGGACGGCACATCAAGGCGCTGGCGATGCTCGAGATCATGTTGGGAGACACCCAGGCGCTCACCCTGCCGGAGCGCCTGTACCAGCGTGCGCTGTCGGCCGATTACGATGAGATCATTGCCGGCGCACGCGCCTTTCTGAAACGAGATTCGTTCGCTAATTATTGCGACTCGGTGCTGTTGCCCGCCCTGCACCTGGCACGCATCGATCTCGTGGCGGGCGCGATCACCGTCGATCAGCAAGCCATGGTTCGCAGCTCGATGGTGGCCGTCATTGCCGCCATCGGCGGGGAGGGCCGAGGCATGCCGCGTCGGCGTCAGTACTCGGTGCTCGACGCCTCGAATGCAGGTCGCGAGCTGCGCCGGCAGCGCGAACAACTGAGCGGCCGATGGCAGGGACCGCTCGCGGTGCCGCCGGGGTCCGTGATGGTGTGCGTCGGTTTGGGATCCACAGCCGATGAATTCGCGACTGAGCTCCTGGTGCGTATATTCCGCGATCAAAAAATCGATGCGCGCCACATGTCGCTCGAGGACATGACGGCTGCGACGCCTCCCGAAGCGATCGAAGCGGTCTCCATGGTGTATGTCGTCAGCGCGTTCCCGAGCGAGGAGCGCAGCCGCGGCGAGGCGGCAATTCACGAATTGCGCCGGCGCTTCCCGCACGCATATATCGTCGCGGTGTTCCTCCGCGGCATGCTGCTGCAGTCGGAGAGCGAGGCCGAGACCTTGCCCGGGGCCGATACCGCGGCGCGGTCGCTGGGTCATGCGCTGCAAATCTGTCACGAAATGCATCATCAGCCGGCGGTGACGTGATGGCCAATGCCGCGCGGGCCCCCACGGTACGCATCCGCTGGCGGATTTTTTCGATGTTGTTCGGCTTCGGTTTTCTGGCCTATCTGCAGCAGAAAAGCATCACGGTTGCCGCGGAGCGAATGATGCCGGAATTGGCATTGAGCCAATTCCAGATTAGTTTGATCGAGTGGGGATTTGTTTTCGGCTACGGCGTATTCCAGCTGCCCGGCGGCATTTTTGGACAACGCCAAGGCGCGCGTCGCACCTTCCTCATCATCGGGATTACGGCGTTCCTGGCGACGGTCGCAACTCCGCTCGCGCCGTATTGGCTTGGCGGCGCGAGCCTGTTCGTCGTGCTGTTGCTGCTGCAGCTGTTCTTGGGCGCCTCCCAGGCCGCGATCTTCCCGGTGTCAGCCGGCGTATTCGAGGTGTGGTTTCCAGCGAACCGCTGGGCCTTCGTGCAGGGACTGCAGACCATGGGATTGGGACTGGGTGCCGCCCTGACGCCGCCTTTGATCACGCATCTGATGACCGACATCGGGTGGCAACAAGCATTGCTGTGGACCAGCCTGTTGGCGGTTCCCTTGCTCGCGGTTTGGGCCTGGTACGGGCGCAACTCGCCGCGCGAACATCCGGCGGTTGGTGAGCAGGAATTGGCGGAAATCGGCTCGCAGAGCGCCGCACCGGCCGACGCCTCGATCAGCGCCAAACAGGTGCTGAGCATTCTTGCCAATCGCAACGTGATGCTGCTCGCGATCTCCTATCTATGTCTGAACTATTCGTTCTATTTGCTCTCGAACTGGGTGTTCTTGTATCTCGTTCAAGAGCGCAAATTCTCGGTACTGGAGAGCGGTTGGCTTGCGATGACGCCGCCGCTCGCCGCGGCCGTGGGTGCCGGCGTCGGCGGCATAATCACCAGCGCATTGTGCCTGCGCGTCGGCAACCGCTGGGGTTACCGGCTCGTGCCCCTGATTGCGATGCCCATCGCCGGCGCGTTGCTGTTGATCTCCGTGAACGCCGCGAATCCTTACTGGGCGGTCGCGGGCCTGGCGCTGTGTTTTGCGGCGGTAGAACTCAATGAGGGCGCCTTCTGGGGCGCGGCCATGACGGTCGGGCGGGGCGAGACGATGGCGGTGAGCGGCGTCATGAACACCGGCGGGAATCTCGGCGGCATCATCGGCATCCCCATCATTGGATATCTGTCGGGCGAACATTTATGGCATGCCGCGTTTGTGGTCGGCGCGGGGTTCGCCGTCGCGAGCGCGGCGGCATGGCTCGGAATCTCGGTGGATCATCCTGCGGAGTCCCCCGAGTGAGAACCATCGTCATCACCGGCGCAGCGCAGGGCGTCGGGCTGGCGACTGCCTCGCTGCTCGCGCAACGCGATTGTCGCGTGATCCTCTTGGACTTGAACCCGGTCGATGCGGCGGTACAACGATTGTGCGGCGGCGGTGCCCAAGCGGCGGGAATGACGGGTGATGTATCCTCGGAAGCCTTCGTTGAG
>CAYRAC010000448.1:0-4234 GCA_964422045.1 uncultured Steroidobacteraceae bacterium | reverse complement strand
CTTCGCTTCACTGAACTGCCGCCCGGTCTTCGTCTCCAGCATCGCGATCAGCGCACGCATTTCCTGCACCAGAAGTTCGATGCGGTCGGGTTGAAAAACCTCCTCCCAGCGATCGTTCGATTTTTCGAACCATGCCGCGTCTTTGTGCGTCCATGCCGGCGCCTCGAGCGCGAAGAACTCGGTCTTCAGGGCGGCTGCCCACAGACCGAAGACCTGTTGGATGCAGTCGCAGGTGAGCCGCGCCACCAGCGCGACAGGCCGCGGCAATCCGCCCCACGGCGCGCTCGCCGGATCGTTCGCGAGCGTGCAGGCCAGACCCAAGGAACAGTAGCGGCAGCCATTGCCCGGGTAGCCATGCTCCTGCAACACCTTGAAATAGGGCCCCGACAGTTGCTTGGCGGAGATGTACGCCGACCACCATTGATTGGTTATCAGTGCGATATCCATGGCATGGAAGATCTCGTGCGGCGTATCGGCCTGCGCTACCACGAAGGGATCGCCCTGCTCGACAACGCGCCGTTTGAGTTCGGCCGCATAACGGCGCTGATAGCTCAGCGCATCGGCGGTGCATTGCAAATCCTTGCGACTTCTTTGTGCGCCCAACTCGCTCATCGAAACACTCCCAGAGATTGCAACTCGGCAACGCGCGCGCCGCTCAGGCCACACAGCGTCTGCGCGATGCCGGCCGAGTGCTCGCCCATGTTGGGCGCCCGGTACGGTTCAAGATGGCTGCGTGAAAAGCTGATCGGCGTGCGCAGGTGCCCGAATGTGCCGAGACGCGCATGTGCGATCGGCAGCAAGCTGCCGCGCGCGGCGAGCTGCGGATCCGCCTCCATGAGATCTTCGATATCTTGAACGACGCCGGCGGCGATGCCTGCGTCTTGCAGCCGCACCATCAACGGGGGCCCGTCCTGCGCGGCGCACCACGCGCCGATGGCGGCGTCCCGGGCTTCCGCGGTGCTCGCGTCCGGCAAGGCCGCGAGTGCCTGGAGGCGCAGCCAATCGGCAGCCGCGGGGAGTGCGATGGCAATCCACCGGTCATCGCCCCGCACCGCATACACGCCCTGATGAAATATCCGTGAATCACGGTTGCCGGCGCGCTGCGGAGCCCGGCCGCTCTGCGCCTGCAGCAACGCACCTTGCATTTGCTGCACGCAAATCTCGTACATCGAAGCGTCAATGTGCGCCCCGCAGCCGGTTTCACGACGATGCTGAAGGGCGGCGCAAACCGCGGCGGCCATGCAGTAGGGAACGATGACATCGCCGTACGGCACGGCTCCGGGTATCACCGGATCCCGATCCGGCCAGCCGGTGAGATAGGTGCGTCCCGACAATGCCGCGCCGGTACCATCCACGCCCCATTCCTGCGCCAAGGGTCCGGTTTGCCCGTAGACGCTGCCGGAGACCATGATCAAACCGGGATTCGCCTTGACCATGCTCGCATAATCCAAACCCAGCTTCGCCATGGTGCCCGGCGAGAAGTTCTCGACGATCACATCCGCCCATTGAATCAGGGGCGACAACAATTCACGGCTCTCGGGTCTTTTCATGTCGAGCGCGAGACTTCTCTTGGACGTATTGAGATGCGCGAACCAGGGCTTGTCGTCGAAATCGCCCGCTTTTGACGCACTCACCTGCACGTCGATTCGGGTCAGGCAGGGGCGCGTGCGGCTCTCGACCTTGATGACATCGGCGCCGAGATCGCCGAGCGTCTTGGTGGTGATCGAGCCCACCAGCGCCCAGGAGAAATCCAGCACCCGCACGCCGGCCAGCGGACCCGCGCGTTCGGCAGCCGCCGAAGGTTCGCTGCGCACGCGCGCTTCGGCCGCGGATCCCGAATGCACCGCGACGAAACGCCGGGGCATGCGCAGCTGCGCGGCGCCGGGCACCTCCGACGCCGCCCAGAAATCGCGCGCCCGCAGGTGCGGATCGGCGAGCACGTCCTCGGGCTCGGCGATGACCGTCGCGTTGATGCCTCGGCGGCCGCCCTCGCGGGCGATATCCTGCTTCGAGCGCGTGCGAAAAAAAGCGCCGATCGCCGCCTCCCAAACACCGCGTGTGACGGCATCGAGCGTGGAACGGTTGTAGGTCAGCCAGTCGACTCCGCGCAGCGGATTGCCGACTCCGCTCTCATCCATCCAGTCGCTCAACGCCTGATTGGCCGGCGCACCGAAGCGGCCGGTCATGAGCGTGTGAAAGCACCAGCCGTCGGCCAATGGCCAGATACAACGCACGGTCGCGAGACCATAGTTCAGCGCCCCGCCCACCCGGGCGAGTTTGCGCCGGTCGAACTGCCACACCAGAACGCCGTTGAACTGACGGGAAAACGCCACCTCTTGAACGGAAACATCCACGTGTTGACCCACCGCGCCGCCGTTGCGGGCGACGTGCGCGGCCAGCGCGCCGGCCGCCGCCACCATGTCGGCGTGAAAGCCGCAGGCATCCAAGGCCTCCTTGACGGGCGCGCGGTCGGGCGTGCCCGTCAAGCGCAACACGCCGCCCATCGCCGAGGCGATCAGTTCATTGCCGAGCCAGTGCGCGCGCGGCGCATCACCGCCGAAGGCGGTGACCGAGACGTGAATGAGCTGCGGCGCGCATTGCTCCAGCCTGCTCAGCGGCCACCCCATCTCCTGCAATCGCGCCAGCCCCAGATTTTCAATCAAGAAGGAGGCGCCCGCGATTCGCGGTTCGAGGTCCGCGGCGGTGGCTGCCACGACAGTCGCGCCGAGCGACGCCAAGAAGCGCGCCAACGCACCGCCCAGCGCCGACTCAAGCACAACCACGCGATGTCCCTCGAGCATGTTCATGACGATTTCCCAAGATCTCGGGTGAAACGCGTTATTTCTTCAAGAGCGCCGTCGCCGCCGTCCCAGTGCCGCCGGCTCAATGACAGGCAGGCGATGCCCGCGGCGCCAAGCACCGCGGTTTGTGCCGGCAGATCCCAGATGAGCGCGTCCTCTTCTTCCAGCAGCCAATTCACGACTCCCGTGACGCCGCCCGACTTCACGAGGCTGAACATCTCAGCGGCGCGGTCGACGAAAGCGCGCTGCCCCAGCATCGATGCCTGATAATGATCGGCGATCGCAGCAAAAGAGCCGCTCGTCGGGATCAACGGCAGGGCAACGCTGCGCGAGGCATGGTCGCCGAGCTCCGCCACCACGTTGCCGCCGCCGGCCTCGACCGCCAGATGCAGGCGCTCGTCCGGCGGCGCCGTGCCGGCGAGCAGCACACGCGGTTGAGCGGTCGGGGCGCGCTGCTTGCGCAGCCACGAGCCCAAATTCGCGTCGAAGATATCGGCGTCGCAAACATCGGCGGCGCGGAAGATTCTGTCCATGACGCTGCCGCGGCACTGCGCCGCACCCTGCGTGCGGCACGTTGCCGCCGCGGCGAACAGTTCGCGGCGGCGATTTCTTTTGGCGATCGCCTCGGGCAGCGCGGCTTCGGGAGCTTGAATTTGCGAGGCCAGTCCCGCGACCGATGCACGGGTGTGCAGCCGGCTGGAGTCGCGCGGAATCTTGGCCAAATCGAATATCAAGGGTTCCGGCCCGCTCGCGAGGCCGCGGCTTCGCAGATCACTCAGGTAATAATACAGGCGTTGCGCACTGTCGTTGCTGCGCGGCAGGATGATTGCCTGTAGAAATTCGAATGCACCCTGCAGATATTGCTCGCAGATCGAGCGCACGTCCGGCATGAAGCTCGATTCCAAATAGCGATCCGCCGCGGTCATGCCGCCGCGCGCGAAGCTCGGCAAGCGCAGCGGGAAGGCACCCGCGGCGATGATCAGCTCGACCGGAATGTCGGCGCCGGCGTAGCCGATCACCCGGCCGCCGCGCCGCGCGTGCTCACGCGCGGCGGCGAGCGGGTCGCGTAGCGCTTCCTCGACCAGTGGTTCGAGGCCGCTCATTGACCGAGCGCCTTCGGCAGGGCGAGCACCATCGCCGGAACAAAAATCAGCAGCAGCAAATGCACGAAATCCGCCGTCAGGAATGGAAGCACCCCCTTGAAAATCCGCCCGATCGAGACATCCTTGGCGATCCCGTGGATCACGAACAAATTCATGCCGATCGGCGGATGGATGAATCCGATCTCCATCGCCCGCACCAAAAAAATCCCAAACCAGATCGGCGACAGCCCCATTTGCTGGATGATGGGCAGCAGTATCGGCGTGGTCAGCAGCATCAGTGCCAGCCCGTCGAGCACCGACCCCAGCAGCAACAGGATGGCCGCCATGACC
>CAYRAC010000447.1:0-4235 GCA_964422045.1 uncultured Steroidobacteraceae bacterium | reverse complement strand
CGATAAGATCGGGCCCGCAATCATCATCACGCATTCAGCCGGCGGTCCCTTCGGGCACCTGGTGGCCGACGCGCGCCCGCAACTGGTGAAAGGGATCGTCGTCATCGAGGGCGGCATCGCGCCCTTCAGCAATGGTAATCGCTGGGGCATCACGACCATCCCGATGAGCTATGACCCGCCGGCCACGGACGCGGCTGAACTCGCCACCGTGCGGGTCACGCCGGCGGAGAAGGATATTCCGGCGTATTTCCTGCAGGCCGAGCCGGCGCGCCGGCTCGTCAATCTGCAGCACATCCCGACGCTGGTGGTGACCTCGGAGGCTTCGTTCGCCTCGCCGGGTAATCCTGGATCGGTGGCGTTTCTGAAGCAGGCAGGCTGCCCGGCCGAGGAACTGCGGCTAGCCGATGCCGGTATTCATGGCAACGGCCACATGATGATGGTGGAGAAGAATAACCGTCAGGTGCTGCAGCCGATCCTGGATTGGATGGCGAAGTCGGGTCTGCAAAGCGGCTCCTCGCCATCGAGCACTGTATCCCCGACGGCCCTGAAGCTCGCCGATCAAGGCTTATTCTGGGTAGGCACGGATGAGAAGAAGGTTGCCTACGGCACCATCATCAGCGGGCAGATGTACGTGCAGTACCTGATACCCGCGCGGGTGCGAGCACCCTATCCGATCATCCTCGTACACGGCGGTACCGGGCAGATGCTGCATTACATGGGCAATCCGGCCGCCGCCGGCTGGGCCCATTACTACCTCCAGGCCGGCTATCGAGTATATCTGGTGGATCGTCCGGGGCACGGCCGCGCGCCCTACCATCCCGATGCGCTCGGGCCCATCGGCGCACAGCCAACCTACGAGCAGCTGGCCGGCGACGTGCATCGCGCCGCGGTCGGTCCCAATCATCGATGGCCGGGCAGCGGCGAGATCGGCGATCCGCTGCTCGATCAGTTGCTGGCCAGCCAGAATGCGATGCCGCAGGACTGGGCCTTCCAGCAGTCATTATGGGCAAGTCGCGGTGCGCAACTGCTCGATCGGATCGGACCGGCGATCATTCAGACGCATTCGGCGGGCGGCGCCTTCGGTTGGCTCGCGGCCGATCAGCGTCCCGAGCTCGTCAAGGCCATCGTCGTGTTCGAAGGCGCGGCCGCGCCCCTCACGGGGCAGTCGCCCTGGGGCATCACGGCCGCGCCGCTCGCCTACGAGCCGCCGATCCAGCAGCCCGAGGATCTGCGCGCGCTCGAGGTTCCGGCGACGCCCGACGGTGCGGCCGGATACCGGCTGCAGGCCGAACCGGTCCGAAAGCTCAAGAACCTCCAGCACATCCCGATGCTGTATCTGACTGCGGATAACTCCGGCCGAACCGGGGGCCCGGGCATAACGGCGTATCTGAGGCAGGCGGGGGCGCCTGCTGAGCATCTCAATCTGAGGGAAAGAGGCATCCTCGGTAATGGCCATTTCGCCATGCTCGAAAGCAACAACCACGAGGTATTCGAAGTCATCCGCGGGTGGATCGAAAGCAAATTGCCGCTTAGTACCTGAAGGCTGCGGACCGGCATCTGCCGCTGATACAACTACTTACAGAATTGAAAATCACGGGGGGAGATCATGCATATCTACAGGACATCGAGGCTGGCGCCGCGCGCTGCGATAATAGTGGCGGCGCTGAGCAGTGCGGCCGCAGGAATTGCCTCGGCACAAATGGAATCGACGAGCGGCGCGAGCGCCTCGGGTCTGGAGGAGATCATCGTGACGGCCGAGCGGCGCTCGGCGGATGCGCAGACCACGGCCATCGCCATGACGGCGCTCTCGGGGCAAGACCTGGCGCAGAGCCAAGAGTACGGCATCGCCGACCTGCAGGAGGCGAGCCCAGCATTTTCCGTCAACACCGCGGGTCAGTACTACAGCATCAATATCCGGGGCATAGGCAATGCGGCGGTGAATCCCGCGATCACCCCGGGTATCGCCGTGATCCGCGACGGACTGTTCCAGGCCGAGACGATCGAGCTGTCGGAGCCGTTCTATGACATCGCCGATACGGAGATCCTGCGTGGTCCGCAGGGCACTTTCGTCGGTCAGAGCTCGACCGGCGGCGCGGTGCTTATCAACTCGCAAAATCCCACGTTTGACGGCATCAATGGGTACGTCGATGGCCTGGTCGGCAACTACAGCGACACCAAGCTCACCGGCGCGATCAATCTGCCGATCAGCGACACGCTGGCCGCGCGCATTGCCTTCAACGTCGAACACCGCAGTAGCTTCTATAAGGATCTGGGCACTGACAAGACCGTCATCAGCGGGGCACCGTTGACCGATCCCGGGCACCTGGATGACCGCAACTTCCGCGTCGGACTGCTGTGGAAGCCGACCGATCAGTTCCAGGCGCTGCTCAAGTTCGAGAACAACCGTCACGACACTGGCGGTACTACCGGTCAGCCGATTCAGAATACGTATACGGATCCGGCCACCGGTCTGCAGGAGCATTCGCCGTATTACGCCTATTCGACGCACATCCCGTATGTACTGAACTTCGACGAGACCGACGTCAACTCGACCGAGGCGAACCAGCACTACGGCCTGGAATTGAAATACACCTTCTTGAATGGGATGACACTGCGCTCCTTGACGGGATTCCAGCACGATGACATCCGCGAGATCAACGATGGCGACGGCTCCTCGGTCTCGGCACTGTACGACTACCATGTGATCGGACCGGACAATAACTACGAGACCCAGGAGATCGACCTTATCTCGCCCGCTACGGGCAAGCTGACCTGGATCACCGGTGCATCATGGTTCTATCGCAACACGCCGGTGAACGACAACGCCTATCTGTCCAACGGTACCGGCGGGCCACCGTTTCCGGCGCCCGCATTCGAGCAGCAGCAGCTGGCCATCAATGCGGCCCAGCGCACCATGGGGATATTCGGCCAGATCAGCTATCAGATCCTCGATCCGCTGCAATTGCAGATCGGCGCGCGTGAGAATTTCGACAACAACTTCAACAACGGCCAGATCGCCATCTTTGACATCCCGGGAGCTCCTCCCGCTCTTGTAGTCAATGTGCCGTTGACCGGACACTTCCATGATTCGGTTCCGACCTGGAAGGTGGACCTGAACTACACGCCGCTGCCCGGGCAGTTCTTTTATGCCTTCGTGGCTCGCGGGTACAAGTCCGGCGGCGTCAATGCAGGTTCGCCCACCAACTTCGATCCGGAGCACGTGACCGATTATGAGCTGGGCTGGAAGGGCAAGCTGCTGGACGGTCATATCGAGACGCAGGTCGGTGGCTATTACAACAGCTACCAAGATCTGCAGCAGCCCATTACGCTGCAGGCGACCGGAGGCGGCGGCATCACCAACGTCGGGCAATCGACGATCAAGGGCATCGAAGCCTCGATGCAGGCGCATGTGGGCGGACTGAACGCCAATTTGGGCTTCGACTACAACGACACAGCGCTTGGGCCAGTCGCGTTGATTGCGACCTACCGGTTACCGGGCGGCTCGGGCAACAATATCCCGCAGTGCGTTGGCGCCAACACGGTGGCGTGCTTCAACTATAACCCCTACATAGTGAACCTGGCCGGCGGCGCCAACCCGTTCTCGCCGAAGGTCACATTCGATGCCGAGCTGGACTACGGCATCCCGGTCGGCAATGCGAAGCTGCGTCCGCGGGTGAACTATTCGCACGTGGACAAGCAGTATGCATCGCTGTTCCAGACGGACAACTACTTCCTGATGGACGCGCGCAACCTGTACGGCGTCAGCCTCAGTTACGAGGCGGGTCCCTGGAACGTGCAGGCCTTCGGCACTAACCTGTCGAACGAGACCTATGTCTCCGCCTATAACGGCAATTTTGAGTACTACGGCAATCCGCGGCAGTATGGGCTGCAGATTAATCGCAAGTTCTGAGGCTGCAACGGGGCGGTTGTCCATGTGGATGAGAGGCAGGGTATGAACAGGATGACGTACAGAACTGGCGCATGGTGCCTGATGCTGTGCTGCTCGGTGGGCGCATTCACTGCGGCTGCGCCCGTGCGAGCGCAGAGCATGGTGCTCGGCTACTGGGAGCCGATCTATGACGAGGACGTGGACGAGCGCATTCCCGGCCCGGCGGCCGATGAATACGCGGGCCTGCCCATCAGTGAAGCCTCGAGACTGCGCGGGCACGCCTGGGATCCGGAGATCCTGACCGTTCCGGAGCACGAGTGCATACCGCATCCGTCCACCTACGGGT
>CAYRAC010000446.1:0-4243 GCA_964422045.1 uncultured Steroidobacteraceae bacterium | reverse complement strand
CTTTTGCCTCGGCGAGAAGTACTGCGGCATACGCGCGATCTCCAAGCAGAAGCTCGATGTCGGCTTCGTTCAAGACAACCTGGTCTAGCAACTCGCCATGACCGGGAAGTCGCGCGATCGACGCTGCTCGCTCTATTTCGCGACGTGCAATCTCAGCATGGTTCCTGTAGGCATCGATCATCGCGAGACTGTTGAGCCGCGGAACCAAATTGACATGATTTTCGCCTTCAAATTTCTCGACCATCGCAAGCGACGAACGTAACAGCGGCTCGGCTTCATCGACCCGGCCCGTAATGAGAGCGAGGCGACCGATGTTATTCAGTATCGTTGCCATTTCCGGATGTTCGGGGCCAAACACCTCCCTATGAATCGGCAATGCTTGTTCGTAAAACTTCAGTGCCTCGTCATATCGACCCGATTGGTAGAGCAGAACCCCAAGAATGTCGAGCGTCATCGCCGTGAGGGCGTGGTGCATGCCGGATGCTTGCTCGCGAAACTTAAGCGCCTCACGTAGCGGGGGTTCTGCTTTCACGAGATCGCCCTCGAAAAAATAGGCTTCGCCCAGCGTCTCGAGAGTCTCGGCGAGAACTCCGGCTCCTGCCGGCCCGCGCTTGCGATCGGCGACAAGCGCCTCGTTGCAAAGTTGTTCGGCTTCGGGGTACTTCTCCAATTGCGTCAGTACATTGGCAAGCTCCGTCAAGGCGCCGGATCTTACCGTGTTTGTCGGGTCCAGTTGGCGACGCGCAAGGTCGACCGCACTGCGTAGGATTTGCGCCGCATCTTCGTACTTGCCAGCGAGATTTAGTGCCCTTCCAGACGCAACCAGAGTTCGTACGCGCGACTCATCCGATACCGCAGGCGAACGGCTATCTTCGCGCGCCTGCTTCAACAGATCCTGGGCTGGCGCATAAAGTCCCAAGCCCGTGTACGCTTGGCCCATCGTGGTCAGGAGCTGTGCGCGAACTCGCGGCTCGCTCTGCAAGCCATTGACGGCCTTGTCATCGCGAATCTCTTTCGCGCCCTTGTCGAGAACTTCTTTGACCGTGATCTGGTTGCCGCGGTTCTCGCTCGGATCCGCCAGCTGAAAGAGTCCGACCATGAATTGCGTGGTGCGATCCGAGGTCGCAGCTTCGGTGCGTGCGACGTCGCGTTGCTTCAATGCGAGCCAAGCGGCGATGCCCGCAAGCACGGTGAGCGTGCAAATTCCGGCGAGCGCGGTGCGCCGGATCAGGGAATTGCGTCTGCCGCGGCGCCGCGACCGCAATGCATATTCCGTGGCCGCGCCCGCGGGCATCAAGCCGGCTTGTTCAATCTCGCGGATGGCCGCGAGTTTTTCCGGCGCTACACCCAGCCAGTCATCGCCGCGTTCATGGTAGTCCCACACCGCCGCGTCGCGCGCCAACTCGTCGCGGATGCGCAGCAGCGAGGTCTCGCGCTGCAGCCATTCTTGCGCCCGCGGCCAGGAGCGAATCAGTGCTTCATGGGCGAGCGAGGTCACCGGGCCATCGCCACGCCCCTCATCGGTGGTGATGCAAAGACGGCGCGCGACCAACCGGTCGAGCAGGCCGCGCGCGGCGCCGGGCGCAAAGCGGCTCAATGACGCGTAACGCCGCGTGGCAGCGCCATCCTCTCCGACCCCCACCAGTTCGCGCATCACATCGCGAAACGCGGTAGCCGCATCGCCGGGAGTCTCCTCGACCACCTGATCGGCCGCAGAGATCAGCGCGCCCTTGAGGCCGCCTTCGTACTGCGACCAGCGCAGCAGGCGACCATCGCGCCGCTCATAGAGCTCTGCAAGCGTGTACTCGAGCAGCGGCAACGACTCGGGATTGGCGGCTGCGTCACGCAGCAGCTCTTGATCCAGGGACACGCCGTTGCGCTCTTCCCACGACAACCCGGCGGCACGGGCCGGTTCGCGGATGATTTCCGCGAGCTCATCCGGCCGCGGCGGCAGCAGCGTGTACGGCGGGCTGCGGCCGAGACACTGCATGAGATCGGGGAAGGCCTCGAGCCGGTGCGCGAAATCGCTGCGTATGGTCGCGGTGATCCAAATCGATCCCGATTTCGCCAGCGCGACCAGCGCGGCAATGAAAGGCGCTTCGCTGGCGACGTATTCCGGATTTGCAAATGCCTCTTCTAATTGGTCTACGTATACCAACAGCCGTATGCGGCGTGGCTCGATAGCGGCGATCTCAGCATCGGCGATGATGCCGCTTTCGATTTTCAGCGCAGCCTCCTGCGGTCGCTCGAACAGCGCATCCGCGAGTTCTCGTACCGAGGTGCCTAGCTTCAGGATCGCCGGCACACGCTCGCAGAACCGCGCGGCCAGTACGCCGAGCGCGCCGCGATCGCGCATCGAAGGATCGGACTCCGACGGGTGCAGGTAGAAAGTGAGCCATTGGGCAACCCCTTCGATCGGCCGCAGCATCAGAAGCGGCAGCAGGCCCGCCTTCATGAGCGAGGTCTTGCCTGCGCCGCTCATGCCCTGCACCAACAGCAGCCGTGGCGCGGGCTCCGTGTTCGCGGCGATTTCCGTTTCCCGAATACGCCGCATCAAATCGCTGATCGCCTCGGCTCGACCGAAGTACACCGACTGATGTTCTGCGTCGAAGGACTGCAGGCCGCGGAATGGCGATTCGTTTTTCCAGAAAGGCCTGAACCTTTCCGAATGCGGTACTTTGATCTCCCGATCGAGCCAACGTCGTACATGCTCGGCGAGCCGCCGTTCGAACGTGTGGCTGTCGCCGAAATTATGATGGGCGACGACTACCGCGCCCTCGGCGTTATAGAAAGTGTTGCGGCAGAACTCATCGAGACGCGCGTACTGATCGCTGCGCTCGGCGAAATCGGGGCTGCCGAGAGCAATCTGCGGGCCCGGTAGCTTTCTATAGATGAGGAGATTCGGCTTGCCGCGCTCGGCAAACGAGGCGAGCGCGTCTTGAATCTCGAATTCGGTGCCCGTCGGGGGAGGTTGGCCTTTGACCGCGGCGAAGTCGGCGGGGAGCCGGGTTCCCAATCGCGACCAGAGAATGATCACGACCAGATCGCTCATCGACGGACGCTCGATCTGTTCCTGGAAGCCCGCATGGCCGAACAGAGGTTCGTGTTCCCAGATCAGAAAGGAGAGCCGCGCAACGTCCGATACTTCATCCGCGAGACGACGAAACACGAATTCCGCGAGTGCCCGCTCCTCAGCCACATCCCCGGGAGATGAGAGGAAGATCTTGAGGAGGGGCAATTCAGTCATGAACGGAATCGCAGTGAGGCAGTTTCCCCTACACGCTGTGGACCGAGCGCATGCGCTCCTGACGTTGCGAAGCCCACCACTGCTCGATGCTGGCCGTCAACCCGGCTAGATCGAGACCCGCTGCCGCGAGACAGGTGTCGCGCGAGCCATGCTCGATGAACCGATCGGGGATGCCGAGGTGCAGGGTCGGCACTTGGACTCCGGCCGCGGCTAGCACTTCGCTCACTGCCGACCCGGCGCCGCCCATCACGGCGTTTTCTTCGATGGTGACGAGCGCGCGGTGACGTTCCGCGACTTCGATGGTCAGTTCCTCGTCGAGCGGTTTGATGAAGCGCATGTTGACCACAGTCGCGTCGAGCCGCTCGGCGATCTTGCGCGCCGATTCGAACAGCGTGCCGAACGCGAAAATCGCAAGTCCACTGCGGCCTTCGCGCCTGATTTGCGCTTTGCCCAGCGGCAGTGCGGTCATCTCTGCTGCCACGGCGACGCCCGACCCGGTGCCTCGCGGATAGCGCACAGCCGACGGCGAGGACAGCGTGGTCGCCGTAAACAGCATTTGGCGGCACTCGTTCTCGTCCGCCGGCGCCATGATGATCATGTTGGGAATGCAGCGCAGAAACGTCAGGTCGTAGCTGCCCTGGTGCGTTGCGCCGTCGCTGCCGACCAAACCGGCCCGGTCGAGCGCGAACACCACCGGCAGGTTCTGCAGCGCGACGTCGTGAATCAGTTGATCGTACGCGCGCTGTAGAAAAGTAGAATAAATGGCGACCACGGGTTTGAGGCCCTCCGCCGCAAGCCCGGCGGCAAAGGTGACCGCGTGCTGCTCCGCGATCGCAACATCGTAGTAACGCTCGGGAAAACGCTTCGAGAATTCAACGAGACCGGAACCTTCGCGCATCGCCGGCGTGATGCCGATGATGGCCGGATCGCGTTCCGCCATGTCGCACAGCCACTTGCCGAAGATTTGCGAATAGGTCGGGCCGGTGCTCGCCTCCT
>CAYRAC010000445.1:0-4264 GCA_964422045.1 uncultured Steroidobacteraceae bacterium | reverse complement strand
TTGGCGACGCGGTTGCGAAACGGAATACTCAGGTTGATTCCGACATAGTAGTCCGGGGATGAATTGTTGAAAGCATCTTGCCATGAGCCCGTCAGGCCGCTTGGGACGCTGGAGGTTGCGGTGTTTCCGGCCGGCACCAATCCTGCAAGGCCACTGCCGCCGTAGAAGCCTACCAGGGAAAGAGTGGGCAGGAGCGCATTCCGCGCGGCCTGGCGACTGATCTGCCGGTTCGCCAAGTCGACGTCGGTCTCTAACAGTTCTGGGCGATTTTGCAGTCCTTCCGCAATCAGATCGAGAATCGGCTTTCTCGTGTCTGCGTCCGTGTTGGCGGTCTGCGTGCGCTCGGTCGGCACGACGGGCATTTCTTCCAGCGTAGGATCGTCCAGATTCTTGGTGAGCGCATTCTTCATCAGCGATTCCTGAAGCTGGAGATTCGTCCGCGCCACCGTCAAATCCTCGTCACGCTTGGAAGCTTCCGCCTCGGCCTTCAGCACATCCATCTCCGGAATGCTTTCCAGTTGCAACTGCTTCTTAGCGTTCTCCAGAGTCTGATTGGCAAAGGCGAGAGATTGCTCATTCACGCGAGCCTGCTCGTAAGCGCTGACCAAGTCCCAATAAATATTTTCGATCTGCGTCACCGTGGCAATCACCTGGTCTTTGAAAGCTATATCGCAGATTCGGACCGAAACCAAATCCCGCCAGAAGTTGCTGTTGGAAAGTTAAGCGGTAGTACGTATTTAAGGCCGGCGACAGGAAGATGTCGGGGCTGTTGGTGGTTTGGCGATTGTTATTGAACTCAAAAGAAATCGAAGTGCCGCTGGAAAAAGCTTGCGTGTAGCTTGCGTTCACTTGCGCCGTGTTCAGTTGCAGCGACGGAACGCCGTAGATTTGAGTGCTCGACAGCGGCAACGTCAGGTGCTCGATGCCTGCGCTCACATTGAGAGCCGGATCGTACGATGCCACGGGAGTTCCAACGCCCAAGGTGGATTGCACCAAGCCCGAGGCGCCCGCGCCTGCGCCGCCCGCGCCGCTCGTCGTGCCGCCTGCGCCCGCGCCCGGCGCTCCCGCTCCGAAGCCTCCGATTCCTCCGCCAGGAGTTCCTTGGACTACGCCGGTGTTGACGCCGCGAAAAATTCCGCCGGCCCGGGTGCGGAGCAGATCGGTATCGGCAATCGGGGAGTTATAGCGGGCGATGGCCAGATCCAGATTGTTCTCGAGCGCAAGGGCAATGGCATCTCTCAGCGACAAATATATTTTGCCGTCGCGAATCTGGCGGTCCAGACGCGCGGAATTCGCGAGCACCGGTTGCACAACGTGCTCCGCCATGTAGGGGCTGAGCGGATTGTGCGATTGGGGCATTTCCAACGCGACTGGCGGGCTCGCCTGGGCTTGCGCTACAACTGCAGCAAGCACGAGCCACGCGGCCATCAGTGAAATGTAAACGCATTTTGTTCGGAAACACTCCGTCATCGATTCACCGCCGGGGCGCTGGGCTCCATCTTCGGATTCGCCGTATCACCGACCAGCCAACCGTCGCGCAGCTGAATCGCGCGCGTTCCATAGGCGGCGTTTGTTTCGGAGTGAGTGACCTGCACAATCGTTGTTCCCTGTTGATTCAGTTCCCGGAAAAGTTCCATGATCTCCTTGGCCTGCGTCGAATGCAGATTGCCCGTCGGCTCATCGGCGAGCAACAACGCAGGTTTATGAATGACCGCTCGTGCGATGGCGACCAACTGCTGTTGTCCGCCAGACAGTTGGCTGGGATACAGATCTTTCTTGGCGACGATCTGGAAGCGATCGAGCGCATCGGCAACCATGCTCTGCCGCTGGCTAAGCGGAATGTCTTTGTAAGAGAGCGGCAGATCGATGTTTTCCAGCACGGTGAGATCGTCGAGCAGGTGATAACTCTGAAAAACCATCCCGACATTCTCTTTGGCCAACTCGGCGCGCTCTTTCCTTTTCATCGTGTGCGCGGCCTGTTCTCGGAACCAGTATTCGCCCTGCCATTGGTCGTCCAAGAAAGCCAGAACGTTCAACAGCGAGGACTTCCCCGCGCCCGACGGTCCCATGACCGTGATGAATTCGCCCTGCTGAATTTCCAGGTTAATGCGCCGCAGAACCCATGTCTGCCCCGCCCCGGTCTTGTAGCTGCGCTCGATGTTCTTCAGTTGGATCATCTCGTCCTCCCGTGATGAGTGTCCGCTTTGCTCCTTGCCTCACTCATATCGCAACGCCACGGAGGGATCGACCGTCGCCGCGCGCCAAGCGGGCACCACGCAGGCGATCGCCGCCACCAATATCAGAACCGTTGCCGCCAACAATAAGGTCAGTGGATCGCGTGGACTTCCTCCTGCCCAGACGCGGACGATGTGACCCAGCGCCAGACTCAGCACCAGCCCCACGGCCATTCCCGCGGCAAGCATTGCGGCCGTAGAACTAATCACTAATCGCAGAATGTTGCCGCGCGGAGCCCCGAGAGCCATGCGAATGCCGACTTCTTGAGTGCGCTGGGTGACGGCAAACGAAACCACGCTGTAAAGTCCGGTCGCCGCCAGGGCGAGGGCCAGAATTGCGAACAGCGAAAACAGCCTCGCAATAAAGCGTCCTTGCCCCCAAGCCCGCGTCTCCAGCCAAAATGCAAGCGTGTGGTCAGAGTTGACGACGAACTCCGGATTGACGTCGCTCAGCCGGCGTTTCACCGACTGGATGGCCGCATCCGCATCGCCCTGGGAGCGTGCGATCATCGAAACGTCAGGTGGCAGTACAAAACTGTAAGGAAGAAAAACCGCCGGTTTGATCGGATGATCGATGCCGTCGTTACGGGCATCCGCAACTACCCCTATGATTTCGAGCCAGTCATCGGGCGCTTGTGCGAGTAAGAAGTCGGGGAAATCGGCTTTGAGCATTGCACTGCGCACGTGTTGTCCAATCGGGTTGCCTTCTGGAAGAAATTGCTTCACAAACGTCTGGTTGACGAGTGCAAGGTGAGCGGCGCGATTCAGTTCCGCATTGTCGAAGATCCGACCGGCCAGGACCGGAATGCGCAATGTGGAAAATTCTTGTGGGCTCACCAATGCCAGCACCGCTTGCGCCCCGGTCAGTGTCGGCATGCTTTCGATCTCAATCTTCGCGTTAAATCCTCCGAACGGAGGAGTCCAGGTCGGACAAATCGACGCACCCGCCATACCGGGCGTTTCTTCGACCGTGCGGCGGATCGTCTCGTTGGTATTCAGTCGAGCCTCCCAAGTTGTGTCCATTCCTTTGGGCAGAGCAACATTTAATGTAAAAATGTGGTCGGGATCAAAGCCTAGCGGCGTGTGAGTCAGCACCAGCAAAGCTTTCACTGCCGCGCCGGCGCCGGCCATCAGGAGCAACGTTAGAGCGACCTGTCCGGCGATCAGGAGGCGGTGGGTGTTGCGATTGCGGGCGCTGCCGGAGATCTTTGTGCTGTTCGCCTGTATCAGTTCGTTGATCGGGGGACGGGAGAGCTGCCAGGCGGGCGAAACGCCGAAGAGAATCCCAGTAATTACAGCCAGCACCGCGCTAAAGGCGAGGACGGGGGCATTGACGCGAATCGCCGCCTCGTGGGGAAACGAGTACAGCGGAAGCATGGAAGATACGATCCCTACTGCACGGTAGGCCAACAACACTCCCAGCGCCGCGCCGGTAACGGAAAGCAGAACGGACTCCGTGAGCAACTGCCGGATCAAACGCGCTCGGCTGGCGCCGATCGATGCGCGAACCGCCAACTCGTGCTGCCGCGCAATTCCTCGCGCCAGTAGCAAGATGGAAACGTTAGCGCAGCCGATCACTAGGAGCGCGAGCACCGCCGCGAAGAGCAGGTTCAACGCCCCGGAAAAACGGCCCAGGACTTCCTCGTTCAGGGTAACGATCACAACTCGTCTACCGAATCGAAAATCTTTTTGGTCGTCTTTCGTAAAGCGATCTACAAGAAGCTGCAATTCGGCCGCTGCCGCCGGACGCTTCACGCCAGGTTTCAGTTTAATGAAGGCATTCCAGTAGTCATGCGGATCGGCGCTCGGCATGTCCGGCAGATACACGTCCGAGTCGCCCCAGGTGAAACGCGGCGCCGCGACGCCAATTACCGTGTAGAGCTTGTGACTGAGTTCGATCGTCTGCCCGACCACATTACGATTCCCGGCAAACTGTCGCTGCCAGAACAAGTAACTCAGCACCGCAATGGGCGAGCCTTTGCCTCCAGGTGCGTCGGACGGCATGAACCCCCGTCCAAGCAGCGGCGGCA